>CAZQKF010000151.1:0-4425 GCA_964593645.1 uncultured Desulfobulbus sp. | reverse complement strand
ACGATTGCGGCCACGTCTTTCACCAATTGCCCGGCCTTGATCTTTCCGGTCAGGTCTTTACTGACCAGGGCCAGCAGGGCCGCCTTACCGCCGAACTCACCGCCGATAACAGCCACACCGCTTTGCATCTTGTCACGAATTTTGTCGCCGACTTCGCGCAGGGTCTTGGGAGAATCAAGGGTAAGCTGCCCGCTAACCACCTGAATGCCGTTTACTTCAACAGCTCCGCTGAGTAAAGAATCCAGATCAGAGACCGCCATGGAAGCGCTCAACGCGGCTATCTCCTTTTCAAGCTCTTTTTGCCGTTTGAGCAGGCCGGTCACCTTGTCCACGGCATCGTCCATGGAACCGGATAAAACACGGCAGAGGGCTGTGGACTGGGCAGCAAGGTTCTGCAGCCAATCCACGGCTGCCTTGCCCGTTACCGCCTCAATACGACGAACACCGGCGGCAATGCCGGTCTCTGAAATAATTTTAAACAGACCAATATCTCCAGTGGCTCCTGCATGGGTGCCGCCGCAGAGTTCTTTGGAAAATCCCATAATGGAGACCACCCGTACCTCGTCCCCGTATTTTTCTCCAAACAGGGCCGTAGCACCATCTGCTATGGCCTCATCCTTGGACAACACCACTGTATTAACAGGGATATTTTTGCGGATTTCCTCATTAACCAGTTGCTCAATTACCCGAATTTCATCCTCGGTTACCGGGGAAAAATGAGTGAAATCAAAACGAAGCCGATCCGGCCGAACCAGCGAGCCTGCCTGCTTGACATGATCGCCCAGGA
This sequence comes from uncultured Desulfobulbus sp., assembly GCA_964593645.1. Lineage (GTDB taxonomy): Bacteria > Desulfobacterota > Desulfobulbia > Desulfobulbales > Desulfobulbaceae > Desulfobulbus_C. The sequence goes on along the minus strand of CAZQKF010000151.1, from coordinate 3,638 downwards.
TCTCCTGCATGGCTGCCTGCAGCAGATGGGTCGCCGTATGATTGAGTGCCGTGGCCCTGCGGCTGTCATCAACCTGGAGATTCACCTCCTGGCCGACCTTCAAGGTTCCCAGCTCAATAACGCCTGTGTGCAGAGTCAATCCGTCTGCAGCGGCCCGGGTTGACTGTACGGTAAAGGAGCCGTCCGGCCAGCTGATAATTCCCTGGTCGCCGATCTGACCACCGGATTCAGCGTAAAACGGGGTTACAGGACAAAACAACTGCACCAGACTGCCGGCTCCAGCCTGCTTAACCAGGTTTCCCTGATCATCGACAATGGCCTCAACCAGAGAAGATGCTGATTGGCCGTCATAGCCGATAAAAGAAGACTGTTTGCCCTGCTCAAGAAGCTGGACAACTCCCGGGGGCAATTCGGCAAACTGCTCCGATTTACTCTGCCGCCTGGAGAGATCGCGGGCATTTTCCATGGCCTGCTCAAAACCGGGCTGGTCAAAGGCGATGCCCTTTTCCAGGGCAATATCGCGGACAATATCCACGGGAAACCCGTACGTATCGTAGAGTTTAAAGATAAAATCACCGGATATGCCCTGGGCTGTTTTTCCCTCTTGCCGGAGACGATCAATCTCGGCCTCAAGGATACCTAAGCCGTGATCCAGGGTCTGGCTGAAACGATTTTCTTCATTGTTGACAATTTTATCCAGCAGACTGCGCGCATCCTGCAAATGGGGATAGGCATCCTGCATGCAGTCGGCAACGGCAGCGCAGGTTGCAGCCATAAACGGCTCGGTCATACCCAAAGTGCGTCCGTAACGGATAGCCCGGCGCATGATCCGGCGCAGCACATAGCCCCGGCCCTCATTGGAGGGCAGCACACCATCGGCTACCAGAAAGGTCGTGGCCCGGGCATGATCGGCAATAACCCGCATGGCCACGTTTGTCTTATCATCACTGCCGTATGTTTTGCCGGACTGCTCTTCCACCCGAGCAATGATCGGAGTGAACAAGTCAGAGTCATAGTTATTAAACTTGCCCTGCAGAACAGCAGCCACCCGCTCAAGGCCCAGGCCGGTATCAATGGAGGGCTTGGGCAGCGGCGTCATAGTACCGGACTCGTCTTTATAAAACTGCATGAACACCAGGTTCCACAGCTCAAGAAAGCGGTCGCATTCGCAGCCCACTGCACAGTCGGGCCGGTCACAGCCGTGTTCCGGGCCCTGGTCGATATGAATTTCCGAGCACGGGCCGCAGGGGCCGGTATCGCCCATGGACCAGAAGTTATCCGCCTCACCCAGCCGGACAATGCGGCCCCTGGGCAGATCTTCAACTTCCTCCCAGAGTGCAAAGGCTTCATCATCGTCGTTGTAGACAGAGACCCAGAGTTGCTGGGGATTGATGCCCAGCTCTTTGGTCAAAAACTCCCAGGCAAAGGCAATGGCATCTTTTTTAAAGTAATCGCCGAATGAAAAATTGCCCATCATCTCAAAAAAGGTATGATGGCGGGCCGTATAGCCGACATTTTCCAGATCATTATGTTTGCCACCTGCCCGCACGCAGCGCTGGGAGGTCACAGCCCGGTTATACTCCCGGTGTTCCTCCCCCATGAAAATGCGCTTAAACTGGTTCATACCCGCGTTGGCAAAGAGCAGGGTTGGGTCATCATGGGGGACAAGAGACGAAGAGTCGACAACGGTATGACCTTTGTCCTGAAAATATGTAAAAAAACGTGATCGTATTTCGTTACCGTGCATGGGTATTCGATTTAGGGTTCAAGGTTTCAGGTTCAAGATTTCGGTCTGCGCAACTGCCCTGCAGCTGGAACCAAAACTTACTTTATATAGGGCAGCATGGCTTTAAATTCTGCAGTTCCGGCCTTCTGCAGCAGTTCGTAGAGTACCATCTCTGCCGGAGCCAATACTGTGCCGATTTCTCGCAGGCGCTGTTGACCATACTGGTCATTTTCCGCAGTCCGTGAGGAGACCCCGTCCGCCACCACCCGAACATTATATCCTGCCTGCAATGCACCCAGAGCGGTCTGGTAAATGCAGATATGGGTCTCCACGCCGCAGAGGAGCAACGTATCCACTGACGGGGGCAGCCGATCCAGCATCACACGTACCTCGGGATTAGCCAGCCCGTTAAACTCGGTCTTATCCGGACAGGGAACTCCAGCAAGCAATGAAGCAAGCTCGGGAACAATGGGGCCGATCCCCTTGACGTACTGGGTATTGGCGACAATTTCCATCTTCAGTATATGGGCCAGATGGATCATCAGGCTGATATTTTTAACCACCCGGTCAGCGTCATGGATATGGGCCATGAGCCGCTGCTGGGGATCAACAATATACAGACAGCAGTGTTGGGATTGTAAAAAAACCGGTTCTTGTACCATGTCTCTCTCTTGATAAAAACTCAAACAGGATACCGGCTATTTAGTGAGCATGGGACGATTTTGCAAGAGGAAAACTTTTGTGCCACGCCGATGCCCCCTTGATCTGTCTATATATCTTACGCCTGATACAAACAAAAACAGCGTTTCTGCCCGAGGACAGAAACGCTGTTTTCTTGTACAAACCTCTGTTCCGGCAGACAGCGCCGGAACGAACAGATTACCGCTTTATAACACCAGGTACCCGGATATCTTCAACCAGGTGCTGGATGTGCTCGGGCGGCGGAGGAGTGATGCTGGAGACAAGGTATGCAACTGCAAAGTTTACCATTGCGCCAACTGCACCAAAGGCCTCGGGAGCAATACCCAGGAACCAGTTATCAGGGGTGTTGGCAGCCATGGCAGTACTTGCCACAAAGAACCAGCCCTTGAACCAGAAGATGTAGACCAAGGTAATTCCCAGACCGGACAACATACCGCAGACTGCACCGATATTGTTAATCCGTTTTACAAAAATACCCATCATCAGAGCCGGGAAAATAGAGGATGCAGCCAGGCCAAAGGCCAGGGCAACAACCTGGGCGGCAAATCCCGGAGGATGCAGTCCGAAATACCCGGCTACACCAATGGCACAGGCCATGGCAATACGACTGGCCAGCAGTTCCGATTTATCACTCATACCCGGAGCAATAATACCTTTGAGCAGATCATGGGAGATGGATGATGCAATGGCAAGCAGCAGACCGGCAGCCGTGGACAACGCCGCAGCAATACCACCGGCAGCAACCAGGGCGATAACCCAGTTGGGCAGCTTGGCGATTTCCGGGTTGGCTAGAACCATGATATCACGATCAACTTTGACCATCTCATTCTCAAACTCCTTGTTCCCCTTGCCGACGTACTGGATCAGGCCGTCACCGTTCTTGTCTTCAAACTTCAAAAGACCGGTTTTTTCCCAGTTCTTGAACCACTGCGGACGCTCGTCATACTTCAGCCACTGACCGGCCTGTGGGCCGGTGGTAGGATGAATGGTTTCCATCAGGTTCAAGCGCGCCATGGCACCAACAGCAGGAGCCGTGGTGTAGAGGATCGCAATGAACACCAGAGACCAACCAACGGAAGAACGCGCATCCTTTACCTTGGGTACGGTAAAGAAACGGGTAATAACATGGGGAAGACCGGCAGTTCCGATCATCAGCGACAGGGTATAGAGAAAAATATTTAAGGTGTTCCCCTTCTGCAGCGTGTATTCG
>CAZQKF010000150.1:0-5687 GCA_964593645.1 uncultured Desulfobulbus sp. | reverse complement strand
CAAAGTCTTGACGTATGGAAGTGGAAAGGGCACTGGTGTCCCTCCCGGACTTCAAATCCGGTGAAGGGGGTTAATGGCCTCCTTGGTGGGTTCGATTCCCATGCACTTCCGCCACTTTTTTTAAGTGGTCTCTGTCTGCTTTTTCTCCCCGGTAAGCATTGGATAGCCCATAGCCTCTCTTTGTTCAACATAATGTTTTGCCACCTGTCGGGCAATATTACGGATACGGCCGATGTAGCGGGTTCGTTCGGCAACGCTTATGGCCTTGCGGGCATCAAGCAGGTTAAAGGTGTGTGAACATTTGAGGCAAAAGTCATAGGCAGGTAAAATCAGGTCTTTTTCCACCAGTTTCAGCGCTTCTCGTTCATAGTTGTCAAAGGCGGTGATCATGTCGCTGACATTGGCCTCTTCAAAGTTGAAGGCGGAAAATTCGCGTTCTGCCTGCAGAAAGATCTGGCCGTAGGTTACCTGGTCGTTCCACTTGATATCGTAGACTGAATTCACATTTTGCAGATACATGGCAATACGTTCCAGTCCATAGGTGATTTCTACCGTAATAGGTTTGAGATCAATGGAACCTGCCTGCTGAAAGTAGGTGAATTGGGTGATCTCCATACCGTCCAGCCATACCTCCCAGCCAAGTCCCCAGGCACCGAGGGTGGGGGATTCCCAGTCGTCCTCAACAAAGCGGATATCATGCTCGAGCAGGTTGAGCCCGAAGCGCTGCAGGCTTTCCAGGTACATCTCCTGGACGTCGGCCGGGGAGGGCTTGATGACTACCTGGTACTGGTAGTAATGCTGGAGCCGGTTGGGATTTTCACCGTAGCGACCGTCTGTGGGACGACGCGAGGGCTGGACATAGGCGGCTTTCCAGGGTTCCGGCCCCAGGGACCGGAGCAATGTGGCGGGGTGGAAGGTTCCTGCGCCGACTTCCATATCATAGGACTGCATGACAACGCAGCCCTTGGAGGCCCAGTAGGTATTCAGGGCGGCAATTATATCTTGAAAATACATGATGGAAAAAACACTTCCTGTATTGATTGTTAGTAAATAGTGTCTACAGTAAATATTTTAATCTACCATACCCCGTTAGGGTGGTAAATGATTTTGTCGATTCGTCGATAATGGAGGGTTATAAATGATGCAGCTGGAACCGGTGGAGACATTGCACCGTATCTTTGCCCAGAGCAGGCAAGTAGCAGTAGTCGGCCTTTCTCCGAAGACAAGTCGGCCCAGCAACCAGGTGGCGGCCTATCTGCAGCGGGTCGGATATATAATAATTCCTGTGAATCCCGGTCAGACGGAAATACTGGGAGAGCATTGTTATCCCGACCTGCTGTCAATCCCTGAACCGGTGGATGTTGTGGATATTTTTCGGCGTGCTGATCAGGTCGGCCCTATTGTTCGCGACGGTGTTACCATAGGTGCCAAGGTCGTCTGGATGCAGCAGGGGATTGTGAACAATGAGGCGGCAGAGATCGCCCGGCAGGCCGGTCTTACCGTGATTATGGATCGCTGCATGAAGGTGGATCACATGCAGTTTTCCGACTGAATTCTTTACATTTCCCTTTTCCTCTGGATGCGTTCCCCCGCAGGAGTGTGGGAACGAGAGAACCCCGAACCCTGAACCGTTATACCCATGGAACCAAAATTCATCTCCATTCGCGGTGCGCGGATGCATAACCTGAAAAATATTTCCGTTGACCTACCGCGCAACCAGCTGGTGGTGTTCACCGGGCTGTCAGGTTCGGGCAAGTCTACCTTGGCCTTTGACACCTTGTATGCAGAGGGACAGAGGCGTTATGTTGAGTCGTTATCCACCTATGCCCGCCAGTTTTTAGGTCAGATGGATAAACCGGATGTGGATTTGCTCGAGGGGTTGTCGCCTGCTGTTTCCATTGAACAGAAGACGACCTCTAAAAATCCCCGTTCAACCGTTGGCACGGTGACTGAGATTTACGATCACTTGCGCCTGCTCTATGCTCGGGCCGGTCAGCCCCACTGTCCACAGTGCGGCCTGCCCATTCGCTCCCAGTCCATTGAAGATATGGTTAATACCCTGCTTGACCGCTCTGAAGGGGAGAAGGTGATCCTGCTAGCCCCTCTTGTAACCCGCAAAAAGGGAATCCATGAGCAAATCCTGCAGGGATTGCGTAGGGACGGCTTTGTCCGGGTTCGGGTGGATGGTGCTATTGTTAATTTGAACGATGAGATTAAGCTGAAGAAGAACAACCATCACTCTATTGAAGCAGTAGTGGACAGGCTGGTGGTCAAGCCGGGTATTCGCAGGCGGCTTGATGACTCAGTGTCTACGGCTGTTCACCTCAGCGAGGGGACGATGCTGGCATTCTTCCCTGAGACCGAGGAAGAGGTTCTTTTTTCAGAATCTACGGCCTGTCATGCCTGTGGGATATCTGTGCAGGAACTCTCTACCCAGCTGTTTTCTTTTAATAATCCCCAGGGTGCCTGCCCGGAATGCAGTGGACTTGGAGTAAAACAGTTTTTTGACGAACATCTTGTTGTGCCCGATCCCTTGTTGAGTCTGAATCAAGGAGCGATTGCTCCCTGGTCCAGACGCAAGCTGGCTACCCACAGCAGCCACTGGATTAAGGCCCTGGCTGCCCATTATGACTTTGATTCTGCTGTGCCCTTTAACAAACTGCCGGTAAAAGTGCAAAAGGCTGTGCTGTTCGGCACCGGCAAGACCAGAATTGAGTTCCGGCATAATCGTGGCCGCAGATATCTGGTATCAAACATTCCGTTTGAGGGGATTATTCCCCGCATGGATCGCCTGTTTCGCGAGACTTCTTCCGGTAGGGTGCGTGAAGAAGTGGGGCGGTTTATGAATGAGCAACCCTGTCCTTCCTGCAACGGTGCCCGACTCAAGCCAGCGGCTCTTGCTGTTCGTATTGGTTCTTGGTCCATTCAGGAGCTGACAAATTTATCTATAGATCATCTGATTGTGGAGCTTGAACAGATCGTATTTAGCGGCAGGTACGAGGTGATTGCGCCACCCATCTTAAAAGAAATTCTGGAACGGCTCAGTTTTCTGCAGGGAGTCGGCCTGGGATACCTGTCCCTTAATCGTAAGGCCGGGACGCTTTCCGGTGGCGAGGCACAGCGCATCCGGCTTGCCTCTCAAATCGGCTCCAGGCTGGCCGGAGTACTGTATATTCTTGATGAACCCAGTATTGGCCTGCATCAGCGCGATAATAATAAACTGATCAAGACTCTGGTCAGCCTCCGTGATCTCGGTAATACCGTAATTGTGGTGGAACATGATACTGACACTATTGCAACGGCCGATCATGTTCTGGACATCGGTCCAGGCGCCGGGGTGCATGGCGGGGAGATCCTGTACTCCGGTCCGGTTCCCGGTTTACTGGATTGTAAGGATTCTCTCACTGGCGGTTATCTTTCCGGCCGTTTATCGATTCCGGTACCTGAAAAACGGCGAAAGATCAGAAAAGGTGCCCGGTATTGGCTGACAGTCAAAGGGGCAAATGTCAACAATCTTGCAAACCTTTCAGTTCGTTTTCCCTTAGGTGTCATGACCTGCGTGACAGGGGTTTCCGGGTCGGGCAAGAGCTCGCTGGTGATTGAAACACTTTTTAATGAGGCACGTCGGTTTCTGCAGGAGGGGGCTGTGGGCAAAGGAATGCTCAGCGGGTTGAACAATATTGATAAGGTAATTGATATTGACCAGAGCCCTATCGGTAGGACACCACGTTCCAATCCGGCTACTTATACCGGGGTGCTGACGCCAATCCGGGAACTGCTTGCTAAACTGCCCGAGTCACGGGCACGGGGCTATAAACTCGGTCGTTTCAGCTTTAATATTAAGGGGGGGCGCTGTGAGGCCTGTGAAGGGGATGGAGTTATCAAGATCGCCATGCATTTCCTGCCTGATATCTATGTAACCTGTGAGCGATGCCTGGGGAAACGTTATAATCGGGAAACTCTGGAGATCAAATATCGGGGCAAAAATATAGCCGATATCCTGGCCATGACTGTTGAAGAGGCACTGAAGTTTTTTCAAAATATTCCGCCCATTCAAAATCGTCTGCAAACGGTCTTTGATGTCGGGCTCGGCTATATTACCTTGGGCCAGTCTTCAGTCACCCTGTCTGGAGGTGAGGCGCAGCGAGTAAAGCTGGCTCGCGAGCTCAGTAAAAGATCAACCGGCAGAACCTTGTACATTCTTGATGAGCCCACCACTGGACTGCACCCCGCAGATATCCAGCATCTTCTGGTTGTTCTGGGCAGATTAGTTGATACAGGTAATACAGTGGTGGTTATCGAACATAATTTGGATGTTATCAAAACTGTAGACTATATTATTGATATCGGTCCCGAAGGCGGAGACGGCGGTGGCCAAATTGTTGCTGTTGGCACCCCGGAAGAGATTGCTGTGGTGCAAGAATCATATACCGGCATGTTTCTTAAGCAGACTCTTGGGCAGGATAATTGAAAAAGAGGTTGAGGCAGTAGCCCATATAGTGGTTTAATGAAAAGTCATAAAATTAAAGCGTCTGGTCTCGGTGGTTGGCAGTGAGCTGACACTTGATACCTGATACCTATTACCCGAAGGAAACTACAATGACTGAAGAAAGCACAAATCAGCAGGAAGCGCCCGTTTTCCGGATGCAGAAAATGTACATCAAGGATCTCTCTTTTGAAAGCCCTAATGCACCTGGAGTTTTCCTGGCCCAGGGCCAGGAGCCCAAGGTTGATTTCAACCTGCAGCTTGGAAATAAGAAAATAGACGACGACCATTACGAGGTTACGCTCTCGATGACGGCAAAGATTTTAGATCAGAAGGCCGACGATACTGTGTTATTTGTGATCGAGCTTGAGCATGCAGCGGTGTTCCTGCTGAAAAATATCCCGGCAGAACATCTGCAGCGGGTTATGGCTGTGGACTGTCCGCTCATGCTTTTTCCCTTTACCCGGCAGATTGCCTCTCAGATTTCTGTGGACGGCGGCTTTATGCCTTTCCTGATGGAGCCGATTAATTTTATAGCCCTGTACGAGAATGCCCAGAAGGAAAAATCAAAGCAGAATTAGCGTTTTCTCTGAAAAGTAAGATGCGCCAAAATACTAAGGCCCTTCTCGTTGTGCACGAGAAGGGCCTTAGTATTGCTCGACGAACAGATTATCTATATCTTTTACAGTCCGTAGGTAACAAAGTTACTCATGAGTGATGTTGTTGCCTGAGTGATTGCAGAATCAAACAAGGCGTCAAACTGGCGGTCGGCAAAAACAGATTCAGGAGAAACCTTAATATCGACCCGGTTGGTCCAGACTACATTACCGGTGTAGGCATCCTGCACCCAGATGCGCATCTGGACAACAGCCTGATCAACCCGGCCGCCATGGCTTGCCATGTGTCCTGCGGCCATGCCGACAGCACCCCAAAGGAACGTATTAGCTCCTGAGCCGGCTGCACTGGATGATCCGCCCCAGGGGCCCTGTACATTATAGCCGATTATTGCGCCCATGGTACCACCGGTGACCATATTGCCCCAGTCGTCATATTTATCAGAATCAGCAAAGCCAAAGGTCATCTGATTGGTCGTACCGACTGCAAAGGGGATAATACCACGTTTCCAAGGTGCCCAGGTATGTTCCTGGCGGGTCTTGAATTCAAGGATGCGGCCACGGATAATATAGTCGGCCCCAAACTT
>CAZQKF010000149.1:0-5709 GCA_964593645.1 uncultured Desulfobulbus sp. | reverse complement strand
AAATAATCTACCTCCCCTTTACCGTGAAAACGGACATACCGCAGCAATACCTCCAGGACGGCCTGACCGACATCCTGGCCACCCGCATGACCAATCGAACCGGGTTGATTGCTGTTCACAGAAGCAGCCAGACCAGAAAACTGGCCGAGCTCATGCAGCAGGGAGACCAACAGTCGTTTAAGGATATGCTCGAAAAAATCCAAGCCGATTATCTGGTCATCGGCAGTCTGGAACAGCAGAAAACAGGGTATGAGCTGCTCATTTACATGTTCAGTAAAAATAAAGGCGCCCCTGCTTCTTTTTCAAAAAATATAAGCACCATAGACAGGGCAATACCGGCCCTTGATGAGCTGGCTATAGAAATTGCGGCCCAGGTCTTTAACAAAAAAACAGAACCAGTGACAGCGACAACTACTGAAAAACAAGGCGTCAGCGGTTTTCAGACAGCTCACCCTGACCGAGCCTACCGAGAGGGACTCTATCAACCGGCCGCAATTTTAGGCATTGACGGCGATCAGTTCAAGGTGCTGTCCAAGCAGCGCAGCCAGTCAATACCTGCCGCAGTTCGTGCTATGACAGTGGGCGACCTTAACGGAGACGGCAATGACGAGATCGTCATGATTGAGCATGGTAAACTTTCCATCTACAGATTTACAGATGACCACTTTAAGCATGTGGCAGACGAGCCCATTGCCAATCACCTTGCCCCTAACGGCGTAAACCTGGCTGATTTTGACGGCAACGGACTACAGGAAATATATATTTCAGCTAATAACGGTAATAAACCAGCCTCCCAGGTTCTTGAATGGGACGGCTCAGCATTTCGTACTCTATATAAAGATGTCCCTTATTACCTGCGCCCCGGTTTAAATGAAAAGGGTGACCGTGTGCTCATCGGCCAGAAGGGCAGTTCTCTTGGGCCGGCGGGTCGTTTATTTTACCGGATAGTACGAACAGAAAACGGCGGCCTGGACAGGGAGGAAAAAATCAGCGTCCCCAGAGGATTTAACCTGCTTGATTTTATCAGGGCAGATCTTGATCAGGACGGCACCCTGGAAATTATAGGCATCACCACAAAGAACAAACTGGTGGTCATGGATAATGCAGGAACGCCAATCTGGAAAAGTGAGGAGAGCTATGGCGCCTGCAAGTCCTTCTTAGGGACGCTGTCCAGTAACAGAACCGGCACCCCAACCTACATGCACACCCGACTGATTGCCGACGATCAGGATGGTGACGGCAAACCGGAGATTATAATCGGCCGCAACAGACTGGCAACAGTCAAATTTTTTAAACGCGTTCGTTACTTTGAAGGATCATCCATTGCTGCCTTGAGCTGGGACGGAGCAGAGATGACCACCTTATGGGAAACTCAAAAGACAACAGGTTATACAACGGATTACCAGGTGACAGGGAGCAGCCAACCAGGCAAGACCAGTCTCTTTTTTGTTGAAAGTGACAGCAGCTATCCCTTTCTCTTCTGGGAATCAGCCAATTCCGTCCTGCACCTCTACGAAATGGGTCGCAAAAATGATTCGCAGATTGACTCACCAATGAATTAATGACGAAAAAACAATACATTGAATTATTGACACCTGAGTACGGTAAAAAAAGTTGTACAATGGTAAAAAAAACTTGACGTGCCTGCCGAAGTATAATATTTTGTATATAACATACATAAATTTTTAAATGTCGAGGCCTCAATTACAGGCTGGACTCATCAAAAGCATGAACAAAGGAGAAGAGAAATGAAGAAAGTACTTGTTGCAGGAGCAGCACTGTTGATCGCAGGATCCATGGTGTCCGCAGCATCCGCTGAGGTTAACCTGAGTGGTGATGCCCGTGTACGTTACGTTGGCACATCTGACTACAGTCGTAACCTCACCCTCAACCCCAACGGAACCGTCACAGAAGATACCAACGGCTACCGGGACAACTTTAACTCCCGCATTCGTGTAAAATTTGATGCCACTTCCAAGGGCGGAGCCTTTATGAAGGCTCGTATGCGTTTTGACGACACGACTTGGGATGGTCAGGGATGGGGTGCATGGAGAGAGGCTAAAAACGTCTGGGCCGATTATGCATACATTGGAGTTCCCATGGGACCTGTTACCTTTACCGGTGGTCGTATGCCTGGAAACTTTAGTAAGTTTTTTGAGTTTGACACCCGTCCGACTCGGGCAAAACTTGATTTCAAAAGCGGCAACTTCCGCCTGATCGGTCTTGTTGACGTTATTGACGAGTTTGCTGACAACGTACAGGATGAGTGGAATGACAATGACTTCATGGCTTATGGTCTTGTTGCAGAAATCAACATTAATGACGACTGGTCCATCAAGGGTTATGCCCGGTATGAGGATGACCAACGCGATTGGGATTCAGTCACCACTCAACGCTTTATCCCCGCAGATAGCAATAATCCCGGAGATGCCAATGCAGGTTTTATCGCAGTAACCGATACCTTTGTTACCCCGCATAAGGATCGTTCCGGTTTCCTTGGTTCTATTCATGCCCAGGGTAAAGCTGCTATGGTCGGCCTTGAGGGTGAAATTGCCTATAAGGACGCCGACGTTCAGAATTCCACTGATGACGGTTGGGCTTGGTACATGCAGGCCTCCATGGATATGGGCGCCTTTGTTCCCGCCTTTATCATCGGTCAGACCTTTGATGGCTACCAGGCTGACGATGACTTTGGTTTCATCATGATCGGTGCAGCTGAGCCTATCACTGTCATCAAGCAACTTGGTAACGACCTTGGCGACACTTTCTTTGCTGCTCTGACAGCCAATTACGCTATCAGCGACCAGTTCAAAGTGGCCGCTAACCTTGTATACTACGATATCGACCTCAACGAAAGCGATGCCGTTGGTGACGATGTTCGCGGTCTTGCAGATGCCGTCGAAGTTTCCGGTTCTGCAACCTATGCAATCTCCGAAGGCGCTGACCTGACCTACAAAGTGGGTTATCTGGCACCTTCTTATGATGGACGCGTCAACGCTGCAGGTATCTCCGATGATGGTTACTTCGGCCATTACCTGCGTATGGCTATCAAGTTCTAAGCTGTACATAGAACAACCTCACATTATCCTGTGAGACCAAACGGATCCTTGTTTCAAGGATCCGTTTTTTTTGGTTTAAACAACAATACTTCCTGTTGAGTTCATGCCATGATGGAGCAGCATACTCGCGTTCTTCTGCTGGTTGGAACCGGCGTGTTCATGTCCACCTTGGACAGTTCCATGCTCAACGTGGCCCTGCCCAGTATCATGCAGGCTTTTGATTCCTCCCTTGCCCTGACCGAATGGGTCATCATCGTGTACCTGCTGACCATTACCGTCATGCTGCTATTTTGGGGACAACTTTCCGGGCGATACGGCCAGGAAAGCATTTACAACCTTGGCGCGCTGATCTTTGCAATAGGTTCGCTGCTCTGCTTCCTTGGTCCGGGCATTGGCCTGCTCATTTTTTTCCGCTTTACACAGGCCGTCGGAGCCTCCATGATGATGGCTCTGGGACCTGCATTAATCAAATCAGCCTATCCACCTGAACAGCTTGGTCGTGCCCTCGGCCGGATAGGTATTGCCACCTCCCTGGGCCTGATGACCGGACCGGCTGTCAGTGGCCTGCTCATTCGCTGGTTCAACTGGCGCAGCATCTTTTTACTCACTGTGCCGATCGGACTGATGGTCTATATACTTGGAAGAAAATCCGCACAGACGACAAAACCGGATTCTTCCAAGGCTCCCCGTCCATTTGACTCCATGGGCGCTTTGCTCTGGACTCTTGCAATCAGCCTGACCCTGGTGATGACAACCCATGCTTCATCCTTTTCCGGTACCGAACACGGGAGTTTTGTTCTGCTTTTTACAGGGATTACTGCTGCCCTGACCTGCTGGGTCTTGCTGGCCCGGCAGGAACTCAGGCATCCATTCCCCCTGCTGCCTCTTCGCCTGTTCCAGGAGCGCTTTTTCAGCATGGCCATGCTCAGCGCAATGCTCTCCTTCAGCGTCCTGTTTTTTGTACTCCTGCTCACTCCTTTTTACCTGCGTGCCGTCCAGCAGCTATCCCCTGACCAAACCGGCTATGTCATGATGGCTCTGCCGCTCTGCGTGTTCTTTGTGTCGCCACTTGCCGGGGCACTGCATGACCGGATAGGGGCCAAAATCGTTGCCTCCACCGGTCTGGCCATCTGCCTGATCGGCCTACTGCTGCTGACCACTCTCACGGCAGTAACCTCACCTTGGCGAATTGCCGGCCTGCTCGCAGTCCTTGGCTTTGGCCAGGCAATGTTTCTGTCCCCAAATTCAGCAGCAGCGCTTGCCGGAGTGAATCACCAACAGGCAGGAGTGACCTCCAGCCTGCTGGCAACAGCCCGTAACATGGGCATGCTGGTCGGCACAGCGCTTGCCGGCTTAATTTTTTCATTATATTTTTCCCACCTGACCGGCGGTATGGATATGAAGGATTTTACACCGGAGTACACACCCCAGTTTATGACGGCCCTGGAACGAACGTTTCAGACAGCAGCACTCCTGGCAGCGGCAGGTATGGCCGCCTCATGGTGGAGAGGGAAAAAGCTGTAAGGTATATTCTGTTTACCGCGGTAGCGTAACAGTTGCTTCAGTGCCGCGGTCTGTACGTTTTCTGATACTCAAATCTCCACCATGATCCCCGATGATGCGTTTAACCAGGGCCAGGCCAATACCGGCACCAAAGGTCTTGGTGGTGTAAAAAGGATCAGCAGCTCGCTCAAGATCAGCACCGGCAATGCCCACACCGCTGTCCCGAACGAGTATTTTCACCAGCGTATCTTCCACCTGTACCTCAAGAATCAATCGTCCACCTCCAGCCATCGCCTCAACAGCATTACGGATAAGATGGACAAACACCTGACGCATCAGATGCGGGTCAGCCGTAAGATCCGGCTCATCATCGGGCAGAATCAGCTCATACTCAATTCCATGCTTCTGCATGGTGTTGTAGTAGCGCATCAATGATTTGTTCAGGAGCTGATAAAGATGCACGGCCTCCAGCTTCGGAGCCCGCTCCTCAACAAAGCTGAACAGATCCTCCAGGGTATTTTCTATCTTAGCAGATTCCCGGGTCATCATGTTTAAAAATTTCAACCACTCAGGGTCATCGGTTTTGCGGGCAAGCAGGCGGGCAGTACCGCCGATGGAGGTAATGGGATTGCGAATATTATGGGCAAGCTGTGCCGCCATATGGCCTACTGCAGAATAGCGCTCAGCTTCCACCAGCAGATCCTTATTTTTTTCAAGCTCATGGGTCACAATCTCCAGTTCATGGATCTTATGCTCCATGTCCATGTAGATATTACAGTGCTCTATGGCTAGACTGGCCTGACCGGCAAAACTTTCCAGGGCAAGGATCAGCTCATCGTCAATCTGCTCACCAGTGACAAAATGATCGGCAATTATAACCCCGAGTGATCTACTCGGAGAATACAGCGGCACAACAACAAAACAATCTTCCTGCAGCAGACCGATGAGTTCCGGCGGCACCTCGGTATCGCCCTGTCCATTCACCACGTTGATGGTTCTCCGTTCAGCTGCCGCTCGAACCAGAATATGGCCGGTGTCATCAGCAGAAACACGCAGAGCCCGGGCAATCCGATTCACTCCGGAATCTTCGGTAAAACAGTGATTTTTTATGGAATCTAAAATTTCATGGAACTGCAGGTTACGACTC
>CAZQKF010000148.1:0-5715 GCA_964593645.1 uncultured Desulfobulbus sp. | reverse complement strand
AGCACCTATGGTGTTGTGGCCCTATCGTTTATACTGGCGGTTCTGTCGTGGAGATATATTGAACGGCCGTTTCGCAAAAAAGGGACTCTGCAGCAGCGCAAAAAGCTCTTTGTCTTTGCTGCAGGAATTATGACAGTCTTCACAGCCGCCGGGGTTAGCGTTGATGCCGGTGAGGGGCTGCCGGGCAGATTCGGTGACAAGCTGATTTCCCTGAACTGTGACCTTACTACCTATAACCTGGGCACCTGTTTTCTGCGAGAAGACCAGGACTTTTCCCAGTGGCTCGGCAAACAGTGTTTTCTCGGGTCTGATAAACCAACCAACACCCTGTTATGGGGCGATTCCTTTGCCGCCCATTATGTGCCGGGCATCAAAGACATGGCCGATCGTGTTGATTCCAATATACTGCAGTACACCGCAGGCGGCTGTGCCCCGGCCTTTGCCTATGATCCGGCTTACCGGCCCATGTGCAAAAAGAATGCCGCCCAGGTTGATAACATTCTCAATAAATTTGATATCCAGACAGTTGTGCTGGCTGCGGCCTGGAAAATGGCACTGGATAACGGACTCACCTATGATGCTCTGCAGCAGACGGTGGACAGCTTACGAAAAAAGGGAATCCGGGTTGTTCTGATCGGCCAGAGCCCACGTTTTAGCCAAAGCGTACTTGACATCAACAACCGGGCCGCAATCCGTGGAAAATCGGTTACCGAAAGTACTGTTACTCCCGAAATAGCGTCCATCAATAAGCGCCTCAAGCGTATTGTCGGTCCTGAAAATTTTGTTAACCCGAGTTTATTCTTCTGCCGTAACGGCAAATGTCGGTTTAAAAGCACGAAAGGCTTGTATTTCTGGGATGACGGCCATATGACCTTACTCGGCAGCAAAATGGCGGTGAAATACGTCTTAGCCCAGATAAAGATCTGATCAACACACACTCTCACGAGCAGACTTTTTTTGCTGTTTCCTTCATGTTATTTATCATAATGAGAATCTTTCACTTGTTTTACATATAGGTTCTCCCTATGATACGTACATGCCTTAATTAACTTTACTTTGGAGTAATCCATGTCGCTGTTTGTTCGTAACGTGTTCCTTTTTGTAATCATGCTCTTTGTGCTTCTGTCCCTGTTCCTCTTTTACAAGACGGAACAGCGGACAAATCTTCCAGCACAGTGCTACACCGATTTTCTCAAGGATATTGATGAGGGTAATGTCGCAGAAGTTGAAATGAAGGGGCACATGCTCCAGGTGCAGACGCCGGATGGGAAAAAATATGAGACCGTGGCACCGGATACGGCTGCAGTTTTGCCTAGAATTGAAAAAAATGGAATTCGACTCACTGTTAAACGAGATTATTCCATTTTTGTCTGGATAACTCTACTGTTTGTAGTCTCCATGATCCTGGCCTTTATTGCCTGGACGGCCTTTCTCAAACGGCAGGAGCCAGAAGCTGAGGAACGGGAGGAATTCGGCAGCAAAAAAATTATTACCTTCAGTAAGGACAGCAAGGTAACCTTTGATGATGTGGCCGGGATTGCCGAGGCCAAAACAGAGCTTGAAGAGATTATTTCCTTTCTCAAAGACCCTTCACCCTACCATAAGATCGGGGCCAATATCCCCAAGGGGGTTCTTCTGCAGGGGCCTCCAGGTACAGGAAAAACCCTGCTGGCCAAGGCAATTGCCGGTGAATCCGGCGTACCGTTTTTCTCTATCTCCGGGTCGGATTTTGTTGAGACCTTTGTCGGCGTCGGTGCGTCCAGGGTGCGTGATCTGTTTGAAGAGGCCGGAAAAAATTCCCCCTGTATTGTGTTCATTGATGAAATTGATGCTGTCGGTGCCAGTCGGGCCGGTTCCATGTCCATTGGCGGCCAGGATGAGCGTGGCCAAACCCTGAATGCACTACTGGTGGAAATGGACGGCTTTGGCTCCGACAATACCATTCTGGTACTGGCCGCCACCAATCGGCCGGACATCCTTGACCCGGCCCTACTCCGTTCCGGCCGTTTTGATCGCCAGGTCACCATCCTGGCCCCGGATATCAAGGGTCGTGAAAAAATACTTGAGGTACATGCCAAAAAAATTGCCCTGGCCACTGGAGTCTCTCTCCATGAAGTTGCCCGAGCCACCCCTGGTTTTACCGGCGCTGACATTGCCAACCTGGTCAATGAAGCGGCATTGCTTGCTGTCCGCGATCATCGGTCACAGGTCATCCTGGCTGATTTTGAATCGGCCCGAGATCGTATCCTACTCGGTATTGAAAACAAGGGTATGGTGCTCTCAGATGAAGATCGAAGGGCTCTTGCCTACCATGAAACAGGTCATGCCATTCTTGCCCACACTTTGCCCAAGGCCGATCCCCTGCAAAAAGTGACCATTATTCCCCGAGGTCGTGCCCTTGGTCAGACCCAGCAGCTCCCACTGGCCGACCAACATGCCTATTCAAGAGAAAAGCTGCTGACCAGAATCACCATCCTCATGGGAGGCCGAGCAGCAGAGGAGATTATCTATAATACCCGCTCGACCGGTGCCCAGGAAGACCTGCTCCAGGCCACCGAGTTGGCCATTGCCATGGTCTGCAAATGGGGCATGTCCGAGTCCCTGCCGCCTCGGGCTTACCTTCGTGACAGCGGCGGTTTTCTCGGCGGTACAGCTGATACATTATTCAGCAGTGAAGACGCTGAAAAAGATATTAACCGTGAAGTTAATCAGCTGATGGAAAAATGTTATCTGGAGGCATTAACGCTTCTCAAGGAACAAAAGGATTTCATGGACAATATGGCTGAAATTCTGATAAAAAACGAAACACTTGATCGAGAAGAATTGAATATTATCTTTGACTGTACTGTCCAAAAACGCAGTAAAGGGGCAACTCACCCGAAAAAATGCATAGTGTGATGCATCCCCGGCCTGAAGAAGTCTTCTGTGGATAAACCGGTCATCGGTTTATCCACCCATCCTCGTCTCAAAAATAGACAATCTCACCCCAACCGTTCTCTTTCCCCTGTCTGCATTTCAGGCACGTCCCGGTACTCTCCTTGCTGCACGACTCTGCCAACGACGCACAACGTACTTATTTCACAATATAATTAAACAAACAAAATACTGTCACCTATCTGGCACACTGCATGCAATGTACAGGGTACACAAAAAAACAGAGAGGACAGCATGATGAAACAGCAGACAACATACGTAAAAAAGGCAGCCGGCATTCGCTCAAAATCGGCAAGTCATGCATCAATCGGGGAAACAATAGCCCTTACCATGCTCATCAGCATTGCTTCCACCTGTGTTGCCATCGGAGCCTGGTCAGTGCTTGCTTTTTTCAGCAGCGTCGGCCAATACGGAATATCCGGAGTTGTCAGCGGATTTTTCAGTGCAGTAACAGGCCGGTAAACCCTGCCGGCAAGAGTAAAAAAACACTCTACAAGAGAGGATGTTATGAAAAAGACAACTGAAGCGATACGCACCAAAACCGCAGCAACTGTTATCTCACCAACCATTACCGAGCGTCTGTCCCAAAGTGCTGTTGTCGGCGTTTTTGCAGTCAGTACCCTGGTCGGAATCTGGAGCTTTGCCACAGTCATCTGCGGGCTGACAGCTGCTGGACCGGCAGGTCTGATCAAAGGATTTTTCACAGCCGTTCTTGGCGGGTAGGAAAAAACCGGCTGAATGGGATTGGCTGGCAGCACGTATCCCACATCAGTTCAGATAGTTGTCAAAGTCGGCTAATCGGAAACCAATACCTTCAGCTTTAGCCCGTTCACTGAACGCTTCAAGCAATGCAGTCACTGCGATTTTCTGTTCATCATCATAAAACAGATACAGCGAGCTCATGTTCTGCCTGGCCCGAACTTGTGCTCTGGTCTCGGCTGCCAGCATATCCAGGGCTCGGCTTGCCTCAACCGCTGACTGATACCGCTGCAGATGATTGCGCCTGCAGCACTTGCGAATGCAGGCCGAAAGCTCAGGTGGGACACCTTCAAAAAAATCAGCAGGATCAGGAATCTCTTCGCTCAAATGCATTTCCATCAGCTTACCGATGTCTCCGGCAGGAAAGGGTTGTTTACCGGTGAGCAGTTCAAAAGCGGTAATTCCCAGGCAGTAAATATCAGTGCGGGCATCAACCGGATAACTGTCAATCTGTTCCGGAGACATATACTCAATAGTGCCCTCCATCTCAAAATTCTCACTGCCAAACGGACAGGCCAGCCCGAAATCAAGAATCTTAATCCGCCCTCCCGGCAGCAGATAGAGGTTATCGGGCTTGATATCCTGGTGGACAATACCCCGCTCATGGGCATAGGTCAGTCCGGCGCAGACCTGGCGAAAAATATCAACCACCTGATGGGCAGGCAGCGGCCCCTCTTTTTTGAGGACTGTGTCCAGAGGGGTTCCCTCCAGGTACTCCATAATAATAAACAGCGTGTTGAAGCGCTCTTCCACATCAAAAACATTAATGATGTTTTTATGGAGCATATTGCCGATAATGGTGGCCTCTTTCAAAAACCGATCATGGAACTCCGGCACCATGGCCATCTGGTGTTTGAGCATCTTCACGGCAACCTTTTTTTCCAGAGTCACATGCCGTCCCTGGTAGACTATGGCCCAGGCCCCGTTGCCGAGTTTATGTTCTATCCGGTATTTGCCGATGGTGCGGTCTGCGGTATGAGGGGCCGTCTCCAGGCGGGTGGCGACCAGCTCAGTGAGAAATTCCTGCAGATCATGATGTTCATGGACAAGCGCTACAAAATGCTGCCGTGCAAGTTTCCACAGCTTGACCTCTTCTTTGGCCAGGACATCGGCCTGGCGTGGTTCATCGGTGATCAGGGCCATTTCGCCCACCATATCACCGGGCCCACGTTCGGCAACTTGAAACCGCTCCCCGCTTTCCTTTTCTACAATAATATTGCATATCCCCTTTTCAATGAGATATACCGCATCCCCCAGATCTCCCTGACGGATAATCCGTTCGCCGGCGGAAAACGACAGAGGCTGCATACGAGCAGCTACAATGTCTCTGGCATTGTCAGGGAGGAGTTTGAAAAATTTAAGAGAAAAAAGAAATTGTTTATCCTCAGCAGTTGGTGGAGTAGTTTCTGTTTCCATAAAAAATCCTCATCATTTCAGTACTGTTCTTGCAGCGTACACCCAATGCAGTAGTAGGAGAGGCGCCTCGCCACGAAAGAATAATTCGACAAACCCAAGTTACAGGTTCATATGAAATACCGCCAGCGTGCCGTATTCCTTAGGCAGTACCACCCGTCCGGCATAGCTGAATGCCCCATGGCCCAGTCCCTCGGCACGGCAGAGGGCGACAAAGGTATCACTGGCATAAATATGACCGGGCGGGGTAATCGGCTCCATGCGAGCCGCTCGGACAACGTAGTTGCCGCAAAATTCAAGTTTATCCATTACCGGATCGATATACGAGTAGCAGGGGCCGGCATCAAGGGATATCCGCATCTGCAGATTGGTCGGCAGATTATCACGTTGCCAGTCATGGGCGCTGATCATCTGTTGCAGACTGCGTGCCACCTGAATTGCAGATTCAAGATCATGGAAGACAAGAAAAAGGCCGTCGCCGGCAGTTCGTTTAGAAAAAATCTTTGCCCTGTACCTCTTGAGAATTTGGGCAACCCGACTCAGGAAACTCCCGGAAAAGCAGACAGCCTCATCCTCGGACAAGCGGCTGTACCCCTTGACATCAGCAAA
>CAZQKF010000147.1:0-5724 GCA_964593645.1 uncultured Desulfobulbus sp. | reverse complement strand
AGGGAAACCCGGAAAAGAGAAAACTGCGCAGATAATCAAGGCCAACCCAGAGCACAGGTGCGGCCAGAAGCAAACGGAGCATGGAACTGCCGGTTGATGCCGAACTCTTAAGTATACAACTAAACAGCAGGCAGAACAGTGCCAGATAACTGCCCATATACAGTGCCAGCAGAGCCATTCCGGGCACTGAGATCCACGGCGGCAGGCCGCCGTATCGGCCCAGTACAATGACAATCCAGTAAATCAGGGCAATATTATACAACAGCCCGCAGAACATGCCCATACAGGCCGCACGCATGGGCGGAAGCCGTGGAATCATCCACAGCAGCGGCACCAGTGCCACAAAGAGCAACGGCCACCAGCCGGTGTGCCCCGGCATAGCAAGGGCCAGCAACAGGGCAGTGGTTGCTGCAGCAGCAAAAGAAAAGAGCCGGGGAGGCGAAGACGGCAACGCAGAAAAACTCATGAATTTTTACGAATCCTGACCGTACGAGCCCGGCGGGGAGCAGCTGCCAGTACTTTAAAAGTCAGGGAGGAAACGGTTATCTGGTCCCCATTTTCCGGAACCCGACCAAGGTGTTCAATGAGCAGCCCGCCCACGGATTCATACGCCCCTTCAGGCAAAGTACAGTGAAAATGTTCTTCAACTTCTTCTATTTCAATCTTGGCATCAACAATAATGGTCTGCGCATCAACGACCATGAGTTCACGCTCTTCCTGGTCGTGTTCATCGTCAATCTCACCGACAATCTCCTCTATAACATCCTCAAGAGTGACCAGCCCGCGCACACTGCCGAATTCGTCGGTGACAATGGCCATATGATTTTTTTTGGACTGAAAATCCCGCAGAAGGTCGGTAATCGGCTTAGACTCGGAGATGATCATGGGCGGGTTCAGGACATCTTTTAACTTCAGGGGCTCATCCGGGGTCATGCCACAGGTTTTAAGCAGATCCTTGGCATGGAGAATACCGATAATATTGTCCGGCGTGCCGCTGTACACCGGGATTCTGGTATAGCCTTCCTCAGTGATCAACCGGGCAAACTCCCGGGATGCGCTGTTTACATCCGCACTCACCATTTCCACTGTCGGGGTCATGATCTCCGAGGCAACGGTTTCCCTGAAATCAAAGATGGAGTTAATCAGCTTTTCTTCATGGCGGCTGATTAAGCCCTGCTCCTCACCATCTTCCAGGAGTTCCTGGATTTCATGCTCAAGTTCGCGCGTGGTATCAGGGGATCCTTTGATATGCAGCAGGGATTTGAATCGTTGCAGGAGCGATTTTTCCCGATTTTCGTCGGTACTGTCCAACATATTTGGTCGTTGTAGAGTGTGGGTTAACGTAATATTTTATAAGAAGTAACTATTCGGATAGCAGTATAATATCGGCCTAACCGATGATCTGTAACTGTTCAGATGTGCTCCATATTACGGCAGGTAAGCACAGACTCCGAGCAGGCCAACGAGCCAAAGCCCGTCTATGTGAGGCGGCCTTATCGTGGTAAGATGGGGTGCCGCTGAATAGTTACTATAAGAACATTTACCATGAAACGAAAAACTCGTCGAAGAAAATCAAGAATTTCCCGTTTGCGGTCTGCAATTTCTGACATCCCGGGCCACGGCTGGCCTGCTTTTCACTTTACATCTTTGCAAGTCACAGCAGGTGGAGTAGAGTGGTGAATTAAGATGGAATAATTATGTGCGGGCTTCACTTATCAACTCTCGGCTGCAACTCTGTGTATGGTTCCAGCGATGACCGCCTTATTGATATAAACATTTGAAAAAATAAGAGGTTTTTCGTGCAAGGCAAAGTGCTTATCGCTAATCGCGGAGAAATTGCTATCCGTATTATGGAGGCCTGCAAGGATCTGGGCCTTGACTATGTGGTCGTCTATACCGATGCCGACCGAGATTCGGAACATGTGCAGCGCAATCAGCTGGACGGGCCGGATCAGAATGCATGGCGGATTACCAACTACACCGATCCCAATGATATCCTGGCTGTGGCCGATCATACCGAGTGTACTGCTATTCATCCGGGGTATGGATTTTTCTCGGAAGACTACCGGTTTGCCCGTCGAGTAACCATCCGCGACCGCCCCCTGGTTTTTATCGGGCCAAGCTGGGAGGTTATCCGGGATCTAGGCGATAAAATCAATACCAAACGGGTTGCCAACAAGTTGGGCATCCCAACCATTCCAGGAACTTCCGCCCCCATTTATAATGAGATGGAAGCAGAAGAGATCGCCCAGCATATATTTGATGTGCAAAAGGATGAAAACGAATCCCAACCGGCCGTGCTCATCAAGGCGGCCGCCGGCGGCGGCGGCATGGGTATTGAAGAGGTTACCAGAATAGAGCAGTTCCGCCAGGTCTACCGGCAGGTGCAAAACTATGCTAAACGGCAGTTCGGGGACGGCGGCGTACTCATTGAACAGCGGCTGCTCGACTTTAATCACCTCGAGGTGCAGCTGGTCTGCTCACGGCACAATGAACGCATTCACTTTGGCTCACGTAACTGCACCATCCAGTCCACAGGGCGCCAGAAACGCATTGAAGCCGCACCGGGGTTTCACGCATCCTGCTTTAACTACGACTTTGATGCAGACAAGGTTCTGGACAATATTGTTGAATACTCGCTGAAACTGGCCGACTACGTCAAATACGACAATGTCGGCACCTGGGAGTGGATTGTCAGCCGCAGCGGCAAGCCGTATCTGCTGGAAGTCAACACCCGCATCCAGGTGGAAAACGATGTCTCGGCTCGAATCAGTTATCTGCAGAACAAACACCCCAAGTTGCTCAGAGAACAGATCAGGCTGGCCTTGGGCGATCCCATGGGATACCAACAGGAAGACGTTGAATTTAAGGGCGCCAGTATTGAGCTTCGAATTGTTGCTGAAAATACCCAACGCGATTTTTCCCCCTGGATCGGCACTATAACCCGTTTTGATCTGCCGCAGTACGAGTGGTCAGCGGTCTACAGTCATGTGCCCACAGACCGGCCTTATCCGATCCCCAGTGAATATGATCCCAACCTGGCCCTGGCCCTGGTCTGGGGAAAGGACATGGATCAGGCCAAGGAACGGGCTCTGGAATTTATCAAAGACTCGACCATTGAAGGAGAGGACAGCTCCGGTGGCCCCATTATCACCAACCTGGAGTATCTTCGTGAAAATATGGACCGCCTGCTGACCTTTTAGCGAACCGGTTGAACCATACCAGGCTGCCACAACTGAAACGTATTTTCGGCCCCTGCTGCAAGCAAGCCGTTTTTATATATTATGAATGATCTCATTAAACAGCTTCACGATGTAGAACAGCGCATCGGCTACCTGATTCA
Organism: uncultured Desulfobulbus sp.; assembly: GCA_964593645.1. Classification (GTDB taxonomy): domain Bacteria; phylum Desulfobacterota; class Desulfobulbia; order Desulfobulbales; family Desulfobulbaceae; genus Desulfobulbus_C. Next base: position 2,381 of record CAZQKF010000147.1, on the reverse strand, counting down.
TATTAAAAACTCGGACAACTGGGGCAACCTGGTAAATTTCCGTGAAGAAGCCGAACACCTCAAAAATTCTATTTTTGAGGTGGACAAAGAAACGTTCACGGTTTGGGTTGATAAACTCGACGAGTCCATCCGTTTTCTCGAACAACGATGCGAAGAAGACCTGACCGCCATGGAACGGGTTCGAATCGTTCGTTCGCCGCTGCGTTTTTCCTTAAAAGACATTCTGGAAAATGTATATGAGGAGTACACCGAGCTTGGCGGTGAAGGTGAATTCAATATTGACCCGGCCATGGTGGTTGCCAAGGCCAATATTGTCCGACGCATCAAGAAAAAGCCCTATACCTCCCCGGTCATGATCATCGGCCAGGAAGTAGGCCATGGTGAAGAATTCCGTAACGGGGGATCATGTAAGCCCTGGGGAAATGAAAAGGCCATGCGCTATATGCAGGTGGCCGAGACCGAAGGCATCCCCATCCATTTTTATATCTTTACCCCGGGATCGTACCCGGTGGAGGAATATCCCGGTGCGGCTCAGCAGATTGCCCGAAACCTGTACACCATGACCAAGCTGCGGGTTCCCATGATTTCGGTGATCTCCGAAGGCGGATCCGGCGGAGCCGAGGCCGTGGGGTTAAGTGATTTCCGGATTATGTTTTCCCATGGCTATTATTCAGTCATCTCGCCGGAAGGTGCGGCAGCCATTGAAGGCCGGGTGAAAGAGGGACGTAAGGTGCCTGCAAAACTTGTTGAAAAATGTGCCCGACAACTCAATATTACAGCAGCCGACAACCTGCGGTTGGGTACCATTGACCGGGTTATCCAGGAACCGCAGCTGGGTGCCAAAACTGATGATTTTAGTTTCTTCAGCCGAATACGTTCCGAGATTATCCGGGCAACTGATGAAGTTGTGCTCAGAACCAAGAGTGTCCGCGGTTTCAGGGCTTATGAAGTCAAAAAGAAAAAAGCAGAGAATCCTGAAGAGGCGCCGCAGATTGATATTCCCTGGGATTTGAATTCCAAGGAGACCAGACGCCTGCTGCACCAGCGCTCCAAAAAATATCGAGAAATGGCCCTAGACAGCTTCGGTGGCCACAGCATGCCTGCTGAAAACATGTTTAAATCCCTGTATTCCACCTCTGAGGAATTCTGGTACACCTTTCGCTATGATGTGTTAAAAAACCAGAAAAAACAGGCCCAGAAGGTGCTGAAAGAGATGTCAGGTGAAGGAACTGTCGTGGTCAAACGACTGACCTCCCCTTTTGTCTCTGCCTATGACAAGGTGTTTGGTAAAGAGACCAGGAAACCCGCTGCCAAACCTCTGGCTATTGCCCCGCCGCCGGCAGCTGAAGCAGAGGTACAGGATCCCCTGGAACTCACCGATACATACACCAGTCCACTGGCCAATCAGGATCGGACGATCACCTGTCCCAATGCGGAGAAGAGCGGCTGCCAGGACATGTGGCTGCCTGATCTTTATGGTGAATCCTGCGGAGTCTGCGAAAATTGCGGCCATCACTTTCCCCTTGAATATCAGTGGTATTTAAAAAATGTCTTTGATCCGGGTTCGGTCAAGATTTTTAACAATGAAATATTTTCTCGCAATCCCCTTGAGTACGAAGGCTTTGACGAACGACTGCAGCAGGCCCGATCCAAAACCGGCATGGGCACGGCAAACCTTACCTTTCATGCCAAGGTTCAGGATATCCACCTGGTTGTCTCCATGCTCTATGCTGATTTCCGGAGCGGAACTGTGGGCTCGGCCGAAGGAGAAAAGTTTGTCCAGGCCTGTGAAATTGCCAAACGGAAAAAAAGGCCGCTGCTGGCCTATGTACACACCACAGGCGGCATCAGAATCCAGGAAGGAACATTGGGGGTAATCCAGATGCCCAAATGTACCATGGCAGTGCGGGAGTACATTGATGCAGGCGGCCTGTACATAGTGGTGTACGATAATAACTCTTATGCCGGGCCGGTGGCCTCCTTTTTAGGCTGCTCTCCCTATCAGTTTGCGATCCGATCCTGCCGCATCGGCTTTGCCGGCCCCAGGGTTATCCGCGAAACCACAGGCACGGATATTCCGCCGGATTATCAAAAGTCCAGAAAGGCCCTGACCCGCGGCCACATCCAGGGAATCTGGGATCGCAGAGACTTTCGCCGCAACCTGTATCATGCCATGCAGACCATGGGCAGCCCGAGCCTGTATTACAGATAAACCTCTTTAGCTGCTTTTATACAATAAATACTTCAAGCTTTGCTTGACGCTGCACACAACCTGTGCTAAAAAAAGACCGCTTTCAAAAATACATGGGCCGTTAGCTCAGCTGGCAGAGCAGTTGACTCTTAATCAATTGGTCGAAGGTTCGAATCCTTCACGGCCCACC
>CAZQKF010000146.1:0-5742 GCA_964593645.1 uncultured Desulfobulbus sp. | reverse complement strand
AAAACTTAACCGAACAGCAGCTCACCGAAAGGCAATGCTGCGTAATATAGTGACCTCGCTGCTCGATCATGAGCGGATTGTGACCACTGTACCCAAGGCTAAAGAGGCTCGGCGCGTTGCTGAGAAGATGATAACCTTGGGGAAACGAGGTGACTTGCATGCCCGTCGCCAGGCAATGGCCTATATTCGCTCTAAAGGTACAGTTGCCAAGCTCTTTGATGAGCTCAGCGGTCAATATGCTGATCGCCAGGGTGGCTATACTCGTATCATCCGTACCGGTAATCGCTATGGCGATGCCGCACCAATGGCCATTGTTGAGCTGGTCGGCTATGAGGAAGTTATAGTTGAATCTGCAGAAGAAGCTGATGAGGAATAAGCAGACCTGAGCAAGAGTATTGCAGACTAAATATGAGTTATCGGCCGGTATGATTTTAATCATACCGGCCTTTTTTATGGTACCTGGCCTATGACCGATAATGTGTCCCCTCAGAATGAAGAACGACGTGAAGTTGGTGAACATCCCTTTCGGTTTAGCTGTCATCCCGATATCAGCTGTTACCTTGTCTGCTGCAGAAAGGTTGAGCTCCGGCTTTTGCCCATTGATGTTGTACGATTAAAGAATCATCTTCATCTTCATTCTGCTGAATTTATGGACAAGTACGCAGGTATTGGCCAGGGGGCACATCCTTATTTCCCAGCCGTTATGTTGAACATGGCCGATGTTGACGGCTATCCCTGTCCTTTTCTTGCAACGGAGGGTTGTTCGGTGTACCGTGACCGACCGTCAGCTTGTAGAACCTACCCCCTTGAGCGTGCTGTAGAAAAAACACCCGAATCAGCCCGTTTGCAAAGTCATTATTTTTTGACTGATCATCCCTATTGCAAGGGGCACCTTGAAGATCATTTCTATACTGTCAAGCAATGGGAGCGGGATCAACGGCTTCATGAGTATAATCTGCTCAATGACCTGTGGGCAGAAGTGGATGCCTTTTTTGCAACCAATCCCTGGCAGGGCGAGGGAGAGGCTGGGCCCCGCCAGCAGATGGCGTTTATGGTCTGTTATAATATTGACACCTTTCGCAGCTACCAACAACAGCATAAACTGCTGTCACGCTACAAGCTCGATCGCAGCCGCCGTCGACGCATAGAAGCAGATGATATCGAGCTGCTCAAATTTGGTTTTGACTGGCTGCTGCACGTTTTTGGTGATCGCCGAACCCTGATTCCGGTATAATCTGTTTTGCGGGCAGGTCTGCTCACGAATTCTTTGCCTAATCACGTTCGGATTTGCTTGCCGTGCCCATGTTGATATGGTAATAAACATTGTTGTCTTGAAATTAGTCACGGTATTGTGCCGGGCTGCAACTACACACATCCTTTGCAGGTTGCCTGTACGTCCTTTGGTGTTCCCTCGTGGAATCGGACAGTTGGATGGAGGAAAAACCATAAATTGAGGAGAGAACAATGGCTACAACAGTAACAATGCGGCAGATGCTTGAGGCCGGACTTCATTTTGGTCATCAGACCAGACGCTGGAACCCCAAGATGAAACCGTATATCTACGGTCCCCGCAACGGCATCTATATTGTCAATCTGGACGCAACTATGCGTCTGTTTCGTACCGCATACGCCTACATCTATGATGTAGTCGCAAACGGCGGCAATGTAATGTTTGTCGGCACCAAACGTCAGGCTCAAGCTATCATCCGCGAAGAGGCTGAACGCTGCGGCATGTATTTTGTCAACCACCGCTGGCTCGGCGGCATGATGACCAACTTTCAGACCATCAAGCATTCTGTGGATCGGTTGAAAAAGATTGAAGCTATGCAGGAAGATGGTAGCATTAATCGTTTTCCTAAGAAAGAAATCCTTAAAATGGAAAAAGAACGGGTCAAACTTGATCGCAATATCGGTGGTATTAAAGATATGCGTGTATTGCCGGATGTCTTGTTTGTCATTGATCCCCGTAAAGAAGAAATTGCTGTCAGTGAAGCTCGCAAACTCAATATCCCTGTTGTTGCCTTGACTGACACGAACTGTGATCCTGATGGGATTGACTGTGTCATCCCGGGCAACGATGATGCGATCCGTGCTATCAAACTGATCAGTTCACAGATTGCCGGAGCGGTTCTTGAGGGTAAAGCCCGCCGTGGAGAAGTAGAAGAGGCGAGTGTGGAAGAGCTTGAGGCTGCCATGAGTACTGAAGCAGCAGCACCTGAGGCTACACCGAAAGCAGCTCCAGAGCCAACACCGGAAGCAGCCCCTGCCGCCCCTGAGGAAAAAGCTGCTGAATAGCCCCCAAGGTTCATGTATTGATTTGTTGTACAGAAGGGGCTTTTGATAAGCCCCTTCTCTCGTAAGAGCACATGAGAGCAAGCGGGTATGCTGCAGTTACTGCTGTCCGTGATCATTATATTTGTTGAAAGGAGAATTACCGTGAAAATTACCAGCCAGATGGTCAAAGAATTGCGCGATAAGACCAATGCCGGCATGATGGACTGTAAAAGAGCCCTTGGCGACACCGAGGGAGATATGGAAAAAGCTGTTGATCTGCTCCGTCAGAAAGGTCTTGCCGTTGCTGCTAAACGCGCTGACCGCGCTACGTCCGAGGGTGTTGTTGAGTGTTATATTCATGCCGGTGGTAAGCTTGGCGTGATGGTGGAAGTTGGTTGTGAAACTGATTTTGTCGCCAAAACCGATGATTTCCTGGCCTTTGCCAAGGACGTTGCCATGCATGTGGCCGCAGTTATGCCTGTTGCCGTTACCCGTGAGGAAATTCCGGCAGAGTTGGTTGATCGTGAGAAAGACATCTACATCAATCAGGCCAAAGAGTCGGGCAAACCGGAAAATATTATTGAGAAGATTGTTACAGGAAAAATTGAAAAGTATATTTCCGAGATCTGTCTCATGGATCAGAAATTTGTCAAGAACCCGGATTTGACCATACAGGATCTGCTCAATGAGCTGATTGCCAAGATGGGTGAGAATATCTCCATCAAACGTTTTGCCCGTTTTCAGATCGGCGCGTAACCGTATTTGTTCCTCTCGGCTGCCGGTTCTCCGGCAGTCGATTTTTTCTCATTAGGTTTGTTGTTGCCTGACCAATCCCGTCGGAGGTATTTACACGATGCAGTATAAACGTATTCTCCTCAAAATCAGCGGTGAATCCTTGATGGGTGAGGGCACTTATGGCATCAGTCCGGATATGATTACCTTTGTTGCCCGGGAAATTCGCCTGGTGCATGAGGCCGGGGTTCAGATTGGTCTGGTGATAGGAGCCGGCAATATCTTTCGTGGTGTCTCAGGTGCTGCCGGTGGTATGAATCGTGCTGCTGCAGATAACATGGGGATGCTTGCCACGGTACTCAATGCCCTGGCCATGGAAGATGGTCTGGAAAGGGCCGGAGTTCCCTGTCGAGTCATGTCAGCTATTACCATGCGCAATGTCTGCGAGCCCTTTGTCCGTGCCCAGGCTGTCCGCCATCTTGAAAAGGGCCGGGTTGTCATCTTTGCCGCAGGCACCGGTAGCCCCTATTTTACCACAGATACAGGCGGAGTGCTCCGGGCCCTTGAAATCGAAGCCGACGTTATCATGAAGGCCACCCGGGTTGACGGTGTCTATGATCGTGATCCGGAAAAAGATAGTAAGGCCATTCGTTTTGATCGGCTGACCTACACCAGAGTGCTGCAGGATCAGCTGCGGGTTATGGATGCTGCGGGGATTTCACTTGCCCGGGACAATAAGCTGCCGATTTTTGTCTTTGATATGAATAAGGCGGGCAATATTTCCAGGGCGGCATCAGGTGAGGATATCGGCACCCTGATCACTGTCTGAAAAACTATCAGGCCGCAAGGCTCACCTACTGTAGTCCTGTAGGTGGGATGTTCCATCGCTGCTACCTGATTTTTCCTGATTTACTATTTGGAGGAAGCCATGGCAAACGAAGTTGTTGAGCAGGCAAATGAAAAAATGGGGGCAAGCGTTGATGCCCTGAAACGGGAGTTAGTTAAAATCCGTACCGGCCGTGCCTCTCTGGCCCTGCTGGATGGAATCAAAGTCGATGCCTACGGTTCCCTGCTGCCCATTGATCAGGTGGGGACCATGACTATCCCTGAGAGCAGGATGATTGTTATCCAGCCCTGGGATCCCCAGATGCTTGCGGTCATTGAAAAGGGTATTCTCTCCTCTGATTTGGGGCTGACTCCGGCCAATGACGGCAAGGTGATCCGCTTGACGATTCCTCAGCTCACGGAAGAGCGCCGCAAGGAACTGGTCAAGCAGGTGAAAAAGGTTGCCGAGGAGTTCAAGGTTGCTGTGCGTAATGTCCGTCGTGAGGCCAATGACAGTCTGAAAAAGTTGAAAAAGGACAAGGATATCTCCGAAGACGATATGTTTCGTTTGCAGGATGAGGCGCAGAAGGCCACTGATGACTGTGTCAAACAGATTGATGAGATTGCTGCAGGCAAGGAAAAAGAGGTAATGGAGGTTTAGCCTCCGTACTCCCCCGTGCAGGATATGCAGGAAAGAGTTGATCCGCTTCCGGTTCATGTCGCTATTATCATGGACGGCAATGGTCGCTGGGCCCAGCAGCGTAAACGTCCCAGGCTGTTTGGTCATAAGGCCGGGGTTGACTCTGTTCGCGCAGTTGTTGAAGCGGCCCGTGAAGTCGGAGTGCAGTACCTGACCCTGTATGCGTTTTCTACGGAAAACTGGCGGCGACCCGGTCTTGAGGTCACTGGCCTGATGTCTCTGCTCAAGACCTATCTGCAGGCAGAACTCGATAACATGAAGACTAATCAGATTCGGTTGGGTTGCTTTGGCCAACACGATCGACTGCCGGCAGATGTCAGAAAGATCCTTGATCAGGTGATGGCTGATACGGCCCATTGCCGGGGAATGCGGCTCAATCTGGCGCTCAGTTATGGATCCCGGACCGAGATTATTGCCGGAGTTCAGGAAGTGGTACGCAAGTGTGCGGCTGGTGAACTCGATGCTCAGGCAATTGATGAGCAGATGCTTAGTGATCATCTCTATTCAGCAGGTCAGCCTGATCCGGATCTGTTGATCCGAACCGGCGGCGAAAAACGGTTGTCTAATTTTCTGCTCTGGCAGGCAGCCTATGCTGAAATTTATTTTACTGAAACCAAGTGGCCTGATTTTCGGAAACCGCAGCTACTTGACGCGCTCAGAGATTTTGCCGGCCGCCAGCGTCGTTTTGGAAGTCCAGTTTGTGATACGCAGCTTGTCGATTGATCCCCAACGCTGCCCGGTACGCAAATCGGCAAACTCGACGTCGACTAGCTGGGTAATGCCCGGCGACAAAGATCGCACTTCGCCGACCGTTGCCTGCACATGCAATTGCTGCCGCAGCATCTGTTGCCAATCGCTCTCTCGCCAAGGACGATGAACGTACGCAACCCAAGCAACCACGCAAAGCGTCGGCAACACACAACCGACCACAAAAGCGGCCCGGCAAACACGTCGTTGCGTAGTTTCGTGAAGAGAGAGCATAGAGTTGCGAGTTATGAGTTATGAGTTACGAGTTACGAGTCGCGAGCAATATTTCGTTTCGATTTCCGCATTCGTCATTCGTCATTTCCCCCTATCTTTCCGCTGCCATTTCGGCAAACAGTTTATAGCGAGCTTGCATTTCGACCAAGCTATCGCCGCCGAATTTGTCGATCAGCGCTCGGGCAACTTCAAATGCGACCACGCTTTCGATAATCACGCTCGCGGCCGAA
>CAZQKF010000145.1:0-5770 GCA_964593645.1 uncultured Desulfobulbus sp. | reverse complement strand
GAGCTCCATAATTCTGCCCTCAATCATCCCCTGACGTTCCTTGGCTGCATGATATTCGGCATTCTCTTTCAGGTCACCATGGGCGCGGGCTACCTCAATGGCCTTGACCACCACATGCCGTTCAACTCGTTCAAGTTGATCCAGTTCATTTTTTAACTGCTGATACCCATTTTCAGACATAGGGATACGTTCTATCATGTAATTTCTCCACTTAATAACAAAAAATCAATATTTACATTAAATTCGAAAGTGATAAACCGAACGGTTTACTGGGATAAAATAGCAGGTTCCAGGGAACCTGTTTCACGGGCCGCAAGGATCCTTCCTCGCCCCTGTTGCTTGAATAACATGTCAAGTTCCTGCCGGACATTCGGGTCATACGGCACCTCATGACGAATAACGAGTAGCACTTCAATCAACTCTTTTCGCCTGCCCTGCAACCGCAAAATATCAGCAAGTGCCCTGTACACACCAATCCTGTCTTCAGTGACCTGCACAAGATCCTGCCAGAGCATGGTTGAGCCGCTGTTTTCTATCAACGTCAACAACTGTGCCGCCAGGGCATGCAGCACTGCATCCTTCTGCCGCTTGATCCTGGTATTTCCGGTATCCTGGGCAAGCAGAAGATTATAATACTCAAGGGCACGGTCAGGTCGATGCAGCACAATGTTTAAGCGGGCTGCTAACTCAAGTAGATCCTTTGTTTTTTTCCCTGCTGCAAGTACAGCTTGCGTATGTTTCAACTCCATAGCCGCATTGCCGCGCAGCCTATAATAACGGATAAGCTGTTCATGGGCATCAACATTGCCGGGATCAAGTCCGACAACCTGCTGGCGGCAGGTTGCAGCGGCCTCGACATTTCCCTGGGCGTCATACAGTTGAGCCAGCTTCTGAAACACTACATAATCTGAAGGAATTGCCTGCTGCAGCTGACGCAGAAGTACCAGGGCTCGTTCCGGCTGATTATTTTTCAGGCAAATTTCAGCAAAACGTTTTTGCAAAGCATAGTTTTTCGGCTGCAGAGCGACCAACTGCTCCATAAGGGGAATCAAGGCTGAAAACCTCCCCAATCCGTCAAGAGAATCAATATAACCGGAGAGGATTCTGATTTTATCGGCCGGACAGTTGGTGATCCTGCATTGCTGTTCATATAGAGGCGCAAACAGGGCAACGGCATCGGAATAGTCTCTGCTTCCCAAGGCTATTTCCGCTACTGCCAGCTGGTACTCGGGCCGGTTCGGATCATGACTGAGCAGTCCGACAATCTCTACCTGTGCTTTTTGCCACTGCTGCAGACACATTAATACGGATACATATTCCCAGCGTGCCTGATCAATATTATCCTTTTGGGTTAACAAAAGTTCATACTGAATCCTGGCCTGAACATAATTTTGTTCGGCTGCGAGCTCTCTGGCCTGATCCCATGTCTTCTTCCACTTTGGAGCCGGCTCGTCCTGAAAACTGATGAAATGGGCAGCATTGCTACCTGTATTAAATGTAAACAGGCTTTGAGCACAGGTCCCTTTCGCAGAAACACGTCCGCCACAAAGCATCATCAGAAACAGAGCCGGAATATAAAAAAATGCTTTTTTCATGCCAGTGAACAGATCCGCTTATGCATGATAAAACCGAGCTATGGTTTCAACAATATAGGTCTGTTGTTCCATGCTGAGCTCGGGATAAATGGGCAGAGCAAGAGATTCCCGGGCAGCCAGTTGGGCCACAGGAAAAGACAATTCACCAAAGCCGTATTGCGCCAGGCACTCCTGTTGATGCAGGCAAAGCGGATAATACACTTCACAGCCAATTGAATTGTTCTGCAGATAATCACGCAATTCATCACGCCTGGGTACCCGAAGAATAAACTGATTATAGATATGAAAATTATGGCCATCTGCACCCTCAGAGTTTCCATATACTGCTTCAGGCAGAATAACAGGATCACCAGCTAACCCGTGTGCATGGAACAGCTCGCGGTAACGGTCGCTGTTTCTCCGGCGTTGCTGATGGCACTCTTCAAGATGGGGTAGTTTAATCGAGAGGACACAGGCCTGAATTGGATCAAGTCGGAAGTTTCCACCGATATGGGAATGAAAATATTTGGGTTCTGCGCCATGATTACGGAAACAGCGCAGCTGCTCGGCAAACGCATGGTCGCCGGTGGTGACCATGCCACCATCCCCTATACCACCAAGATTTTTTGAAGGAAAAAAAGAAAAACAGCCTGCAAGTCCCATGGAGCCTGCCCGTTTCCAACGGACAGTGCCGTCGTCCGCAGTAAAGGGACATTCAGCACCGATGGCCTGGGCAGCATCTTCAAGAACCGGGATACCGTAACGAGCGGCAAGGGCTGTGATAGAGGGCATGTCAGCACACTGACCATAGAGATGTACCGGTATGATTGCCTTGATCCTGTTCCCTTCCCTGTGGTCGGCTTCAAGGATTTGTTCGATCTGTACCGGATCAATATTAAAGGTCAGTGCGTCCACATCGGCAAAAACAGGCATTGCTCCGACCCGGACAATGGAACCCATGGTAGCAAAAAAGGTATAGGGAGTGGTCAGAACCAGATCACCCGGCCCAATCCCCATTGCCATGAGACTGACCAGCAGTGCATCTGTGCCGCTGGAAACCCCTACGGCCTCGGCCGTCGAGCAGTACCTGGCAATTTCTTCTTCAAAATCAGTGACTTTAGGGCCCAGAATGTACCGGGTTGAATCAATAACACCGGTTATCTCCTGCAGTATTTCATCACGAAAACGTTCCGTCTGCGGCTGCAGATCAAGAAGGGGGACGTTCATAAAACCTCATATATATACAAAAGCCAGAGTATCAGGATTTAGCTGAGCCGGAGGCAGGTACAATCCGCTCCGAGCTGAGAAAATCCTGAATATCAGGCATTTCTTTTTCAAATAATTTTTTTAACTTCTTCAGCAGATTCGACTCAATCTGTCGTACCCGTTCACGGGAAATGCCAAACTGATCGGCAATGGTCTGCAGGGTGCGCGGTTCATCACTAAGCAGTCGTGTGGCCAGGATGACCTTTTCCTTGTCATTGAGCTTATCTTGAATACCGGCCAACACCTCGGCCAACCGCTCCCGCATTTCCTGACCGGCAACTATATCTTCAACCCCGGGACCGTCATGGGGCAGAAAACTCTTTTGTTCGTCTTCAGAATCACTGCGTACAGGTGCTTCCAGGGATACATCCCAGTTATCCATGCGCTGGCCCATTTCAATGACTTCACTTTCTTTGACATTGAGCCGTTCAGCCAGCAGCTTTACATCCGGTTTAAATCCCTGTGCCTCCAAGAGTTTTTTTTCTTTATTTAAACTGAAAAAAAGCTTGCGCTGGGCCTGGGTCGTGCCGATTTTTACCAGGCGCCAGTTATCCATAATAAACTTAAGAATATAGGCACGAATCCAGTAGGCGGCATAGTAGGAGAACTTAACCCCGCGATAAGGATCAAATTTTTTTGTTGCCTGCACCAGACCAACATTTCCTTCCTGGATCAGATCCATAAAATTCTGCATCCAGTACTTCTGGAAATCCATGGCCACCTTGACCACCAGACGCAAATTTGAAGAAACCAGCTGGTACGCAGCTTCCGGATCGCCGGTTTCCTGAAAGCGGGCAGCAAGTTCCTCGGTTTCCTCACGGCTGAGAAGTTCATACTGGCTGATCTCCTGAAGATAACGATGCAGTGCAGGATTACTGACCGCAGGCAGGTTCTCATCAGGCGAAATTGCAACAAGTGGATGAAACTGCTTCCCTTCCTGCTGTTGCTCTTTATGTATTTTTTTCTCACTCATGCACGAGAATCCGGAAATAGTACTGTTCATCAGATTGTACTAAAATTTAAATTTATAAACTTACCCGATTTAAATAAAAAGTTCACGGCAATAAGAGGTGAAAATTCGTATGCTTCCCTCAAATACTGTAAAAAGGAGGAAGGAAGATGCTCGAAAGAGTTTAAATTTCAACCGCTATATGCTATTTCTGCACAGTTCATTGCAGTTATAATTTTACCAGGTATTCAGATAATACATGAAACATATACGAAATTTCAGCGTGATCGCCCATATCGATCATGGCAAGTCCACTCTTTCCGACCGCATGATTCAGCTCTGTGACCTTGTTACAGACCGCGAGTTCAAAGACCAGTTGCTTGACAACATGGACATTGAACGCGAACGTGGCATTACCATTAAAAGCCAGACTATCTGCCTGCCCTATACGGCCAGTGACGGCATGGAGTATCATTTAAACCTGGTTGATACCCCGGGACACGTTGATTTCAGCTATGAGGTTTCCAGAGCTCTGGCCTCCTGTGAAGGAGCATTGCTGCTCATCGACGCAGCCCAGGGCATTGAAGCGCAGACTCTGGCAAATCTGTACCTTGCCATGGAAAACGATCTTGAAGTCCTCCCGGTAATCAATAAGATTGACCTGCCGGCGGCTGAACCTGACAAAGTTGCCATGGAGATCGAGGAAGACTTGGGAATGGACGGGGAGTCCATCCAGCGCTGTTCAGCCAAAACCGGAGAAGGCGTGGCAGATATCCTGGAGGCTATTGTCAAGCTGCTGCCTCCACCGGAGGGGGATCCTAATCTGCCGCTTGAGGCTTTGATCTTTGATGCAAACTATGACCCGTACCGGGGCACAGTCATTTCCGTGCGCATCATTAACGGCACTATTAAACCAGGTGAGCAGATTCTTTTCATGCACAATAAATCTGAATACCGGGTGGAGGAAGTGGGCCTTTACCGTTTAAACCGGGAGACTGTAAAAAGCCTCAGCGCAGGAGAAGTCGGCTATATTATAGCAGGCGTAAAAACGGTTTCAGACACCAAGCCCGGCGATACCATCACGCATGTTGACGCGCCCTGCCCTGCCCCGCTTGAGGGATTTAAAGAAATTCAACAGGTCGTATTTTCTTCCCTGTATCCCATATCCTCTGATGATTATGAGGATCTTGCCTCAGCCCTGGAAAAACTTAAACTCAATGATGCCGCTCTTGTCTTTCAAAAAGATTCTTCAGCGGCTCTCGGTTTCGGCTTTCGCTGCGGTTTTCTTGGCCTGCTTCACCTTGAAGTGGTTCAGGAACGGCTGGAGCGAGAATTTGACATCTCGCTTATCCTCACCGTTCCTTCGGTTAAGTACATGGTGTATTTGCAGGATAAAACAGAACTTGAAATCGATAATCCCTCATACTTTCCAGATCCCGGATTTATAGAACACATTGAAGAGCCATTCATCAAGGCCACCATCCTCATTCCCGAACGATACATGGGCGTAGTTATGTCGCTGTGTATGGATCGTCGCGGCGAAAATACCAACTACCACTATCCCATGCCCGGGCGTATCGAATTTACCTGTGAACTCCCCCTTGCCGAAGTCATTTACGACTTTTACGACAAGCTGAAATCCGTGACCCAGGGCTATGGTTCCTTTGATTATGAATTAACCGACTACCGCACAAGTGATCTGGTCAAGCTCGATATCCTGGTTAATGGCGAACAGGTGGATGCCCTGTCCCAGTTGACCCATCGGCAGCGGGCCCGTGAACGCGGACTCAGGGCCTGTGAAAGCCTGAAGGAAGAAATTCCCAGGCAGATGTTTAAAATTGCCATTCAGGCAGCAATCGGCGGCAATGTCATTGCCCGTTCCAATATCTCGGCCCTGCGCAAGGATGTTACGGCAAAATGTTACGGCGGTGATATTTCAAGAAAAAGAAAACTGCTGGAAAAACAAAAGGCAGGCAAAAAA
>CAZQKF010000144.1:0-5782 GCA_964593645.1 uncultured Desulfobulbus sp. | reverse complement strand
TACGGAAACCGGAAAAGACCTGCAGCCTGCAATTAAAGATATGCGCACAACCCTTGACCGGATCACGCTTGCCGCAGACACCCTGGTGACGACTCTTGACAGCGTAAATACAATGACAGATGAAAACACGGAACTGCCCTACCAGCTGAGCCTGACCCTGACCGAAGTCCGCAAAGCAGCCCGCTCCATAGGCGACTTTGCCGATTACCTCCAACGTCATCCCAATGCCCTGCTGATCGGGCCTGAAAAGGAGTACAAATAATGTGCTGCCGTTGCCTGCTGTACAGCCCAATACTGCTTGCAGCACTCACCCTTGCAGGCTGCATCGGCACAAGTACCCCGGTCAGCCAGTACATTCTTGCAGCCCCGGTCTTGTCCGGCCAGTCCGAATATCCGGCCTATACCGGCCGGAGTATGATCCTGGTCGGCCCGGTCCAGCTGCCGCAGCAGCTTGCCGGCCAGGGTATTGTCACCAGGCCTAAATCAACGGTTGTCAACACCTCTGCCGTCAACTTCTGGGCCGCCCCTCTTGATGAACAAATTGGCACGGTCGTCAGCCGGCATCTTGCCGCACTGCTGCAAACCGATAAAATCGCCCCCTACCCCGGCCCTCGTTTTGGCGACAAGGCATATCAGGTTGAACTGGTAATAGAGCATTTTTCCGGCACGCTCAATGATAAGTTTACCTGTAGGCTCCATTGGACGCTCAATGACCTGCGCACACGAACAATTATCCGGCAAGAGAGCTTCAGCCTGACCGTACCGGTCGCCGGCAACAGTTACCAGGGCTATACAGCTGCTGCATCTGAGTGTTTGGCCGAGTTCAGCACCACTCAGCTGGCCAAGGCAATAACGAATCTGATGCAGGCAAATAAAAATCCCCATGAACAATATCCATGAGGACGAGCAATGATTACTGGTGATCAGACGGGCTGGATTGTATCACCTTTTTTCAGGCTGCCGCCGCTGAGTACCCGGCCAAAGAGTCCTTCTTTGGGCATGATGCAGTTGCCGGTTGCCTTTTTGATGGCACAGCCGTCGTTATGGCATTTTTTACCAATCTGCGTAATTTCCAGGACAACCTGGTCGCCGAGCTGCAGCTGATCCCCGATTTGGACCGCGCTCAGGTCGATGTTTCGGGTAATGATATTTTCGGCAAAGGCTCCATTTTTCAACGTCGGCAGCTTCTGCTTAACCCGGTCAATGGACTCTCCGGCCAGCAGCGAAACCTGGCGATGCCATTTACCGGCATGGGCATCCTGTTCAATGCCCCAGTTCTCTTCAAACAAAACCTCATCTATCTCTCGCTTCACGATTCCTTTCTTTGCGCTGATACAGATTGCCTCGACGGTAGCCTCTGCCATGGTGAACCTCCATTAATGAATACTGCGGGGAACAGGTAAGACAAGTACTGCAGCCGGTGCTGTTTCCTTTACCGAAAAAAACAGCCTCCTCGCTGCTGCCCTTGAACTGCCTGCAATGAAACTCCTTTCCCAGTTCGGGAGGCGGAACCGTTTCCAGCGCTGCCCTGTCGGTCGCAGATCATATCACGTGTGAGGAAGATCTTTTGACTCGGAGTTACTCTCTTTACTTATTTTAGATATACTACAACGTGCTACTCATGTCACCTTCCAAATGACACCTTTTCAACCCTGGCCCTTCACTCCAATATCGACATAATTGTCGTGCATCTGCTGTAAATGTCGAACCGCCCCGTACTTATCAAAGGTCAAAGTATACATAACATATGAATATTAAATATAAAATTAATATTCATGCAGTTGGCACCTCCCTTGCTTCATGAAGAGTAACGAACACACAACTTTCACATCATATACCAGTATGGAGGTACAACCATGAAATTGACAACTGCACTGACTACAGCTTTGATCCTCGGCACAATCTGTCTCGGCACCGGACTTGCCTCGACATCCAGTCTACCCGCAGCGGCTGGAACACCTTCTTCTCCCCGGGTTGCCACGAACGGCAACGGTATCTTCACCTGTGCACAAATGAACGGCAGGCAGGGCATGGGCAGATTGAATCAGGGTACCAACCAGTGTATGACGCAAAACTGCAGGATGCAGAACAGGCAGGCAATGATGGGTCAGGGGATGGCTGACCAACAGCGCTGTGGCCGGCAGGTGGCTCACGGCTGCCTGGTAAACGGCAGACAGGGGATGGGCCGGGGACATCATCAAACAGGACAGGTCATGACCGGCCGGATGGGAGCAGGCTACCTGACCATGGATCCTGAGACCAGAAAAAGACACGATGATTTTCGGGCTGCAACTACTGAACTGCGCAGAACCATGACTGCCAAACGAGCGGAAAAACAGGCTGTCATGCGCTCAACAAGTCCTGATCCGGCGCTGGCAGCTCAGCTGGCGGGCGACCTGTTTGATCTGCACGATCAGATGAGAAGGCAGGCCCGGGAAGCAGGTATTGCAATGGCCCGGGGTGGAGCAGCAGGGTATGGCCACGGCATGCGAGAACCTCTTGGCGGCGCACGCTGGTAATCTCCTCTCCTCTTTTTCCCGGACAACATATCCTGTGTTGTCCGGGGATGAGCCAAAAACCCCTTATTCAGAGGCAACGCGACCTCTGAGATTATACACCCGCTGTCGCGCCGCCGTATCCTGCTGATAAAATTCTGCAAGGACATTATATAACGCCTTGCGCCTTTTTTGCATCCGCAGGGGTTTATCAAAAAAGTACTCTGTTGCTACTGCAAAAAATTCCGCTTCATTTAACGCGCCATAGGGATCAAGGAACGTTTTTTCTCCCTTTTCAGATTTTCTGCGCAGCAGAGTAAATGCCTCAGTCAGGACAGAGGCCCAGACCTTGTACTGCTCTCTGCGGTGGAGCATGGGCGTGCCATTTGCTGCCCCTGATTCCATATCAAGAAGATGGGCAAATTCATGATAGACAACATTATGACCTGACTGAGGATGCCGGGCGCCCCTGACTACTTCATTCCAGACCAGAATGACCGGACCGCGCTGAAACGCCTGGCCGTAGATAGCAGTTTCCAATCGTTCCACCATGGGGTTTCCGGTAAACACCCCCATCTTGCCAGGCGGTACAACAACCGTTGAGGGATAAACCAAAATACTCAACAGACCTGCATAGAGATCATGGGGAAAGCCGAGAATCAGCATGCACGCCTCTGCAGCTATGACCACGCGGATCTCATCGGTTATTTTGAGATCATTGCAACCCTCAAATTTCTTCTCAGCAATAAACACCTGAATCATCTGCTGCAGATGATGTTTCTCCTCAACATCCAAAAAGCAGTAATGCAGCACCAGTTCATCAAGAATTTTTTTCCATGAACCGGGGAACGGCTCTGTAAGAATTTCTTTTCTACGATGGTCGCGTAACCAATGAAACATATCAAGTATCCGTAGCTGCGGGCATCATGCCCCAAATGAAAAATATGGCGTCAGCCATTTCCAGGCATCGGCACAACCGATAAAAAGGACCTGGTCTTCCTGCTGCAGCAGCAGGCTGTCATACGGAAGAAGTGCATCGCCCCCCCGAAAGAGAGCAGTCAGCTGCAGTTGTTTTTCCTCTGTCTCAGGCAGACAACCCATAATCCCTGCAACGGATTTGCCGGCAACCGCGGGAAGAGCCTGCCCCATTCTCAGCTGTTTACCTTCACAGAGATCAATGGAAATGCCTGTCTTCAGCAGCTCCTGCAGTCGAATATGCTCCTGCGGGTGTTCAAGATGAATGGAATGGTTATTGAGGATATGCAGGGCTGCCTCCATGTATTCGGCATGGTGGGCAGGCGAGTGGCAGCGCCCCTCAACCTGGCCTTCATACAGGCATTGATAGGGAAGAAATCCTGCCAATATACTCTGAATATAATAGCTGATTGACACGGCCAGGGCTGTTACCACCAGCAGCTGATAGCCGCCGGTCATCTCAACAACCATGAGCAGGGTTGCAATAGGCACTCGCCCGGCTGCTCCGAAAACAGCAGACATGCCCACAATCACAAAGGGTGCTGCCGGCAGATGAAACATCAAGGCAAGGGCTCCGCCCAGCATAGCTCCCACGTAAAGACTTGGTGCAAATACGCCACCTGACCCGCCGGAGGAAACCGTCAGGGACATGGCAAGAATCTTTGCCGGCGGCAGGATGAGCAGCAGTCGTAATGGCAAATGTCCATCCATGGCCAGTTGAATCCAACCATAGCCGCCGCCCAGCACCTGGGGAATCTGCATGGCCAACAGCCCCAGCAGCAGACCTCCCAGGGCAGGCTTAATATGGGGCGGTCCGGGAATTTTATGGAACAAATCCCGCATGGTGTAGAAAACCATCGGCAGCAGCACTCCAATCAAGCCGGAGAGCAGACCAAGGACAATATACCATCCATATTCAGACGTTGCAGGGAGGGCCAGGGTGCCGGGTACTGAAAACAGAGGCGTAAACCCGGTAAAAAATCCATTGACACCATAGGCGACAATGGAAGCCAGCAGGGTATAGAGAAGCGCAGCAGCCTCAAATTCCATGCCGCCGTACAGCACCTCAATGGCAAAAAAAGCGGTTCCAATCGGCGAACGAAAAATAGCAGCCAGGCCTGCCGCCATCCCCATGAGAACCAGCATCCGCCTGTCTTCATCCGTGCGATGCATAATATCGGCATATAACGAGCCGACACCGGCTGTAATCAGTGCTGTAGGCCCTTCCCGGCCGGCAGCACCACCCGAACCAATAGTAATGGCAGAAGCTATTGTCTTTAATGGCATGACCCGGGGCCGGAGATACCCCCCTGAGTGATGAAAGGATTTTACAACGGTATCAGACCCATGCCCCTCGGCTTCAGGCGCAAACCCGTATACCAGCAAGCCGGATAAAAGACCGCCGATCGTTGTAACCAAGGGGATCAGCCACAGTCCATGCTGACCGATTACCTGGATCAGCACCCCACCTTCAGCAGGCAGCCCTGGTGCGCTGTACCCGGCGCCGGAGGAGAGAAAAAACTCTGTACAGTAATTGACCAGCAGATTAAAAATCTGCGCTGCAGCTGCACCGGCAAGACCGATCAACACAGCTTCAAGCAAAAGCCTATGCTGACGTTTCATCCAGTTGTTCCGCAACAATGCGGCAGTTTATCAGCTTTCACTCAATTCTCCTTGTATACACAGGCAGTAGTTTACCGGCAGCGACCAGTCAAATCTTATCCCCTATATCCTCCAGGTGCAAGACAATGCACACCTACTGGAGATCAATGGCAATAAGTTCGGCATAGAGCCCGGACTTTGCCATAAGTTCCGTATGGCTTCCCTGTTCAATAATCCTCCCCTGCTCCATGACCACAATCCGGTCGGCCCGGCGAACCGTGGACAACCGGTGGGCGATGATAAGTGATGTCCTGTTGCCAAAGGCAGTACTGACGGCATGTTCAAGCAGGTTTTCCGCCTCTGTATCAACAGATGAGGTTGCCTCATCTAAAATCAGCACAGCCGGATCACGGCACAGGACGCGGGCAAAGGCGAGCAGCTGTTTTTCACCGGCAGAAAGGTCAAGCCCGCCCTCCCCTATTCTAGTGTCAATCCCATGGGGCAGGCGGGAGACAAAGGAATCCATACCGGTATTTTTAAGTATCTGCAGGACATCTTCCCGGCTTTGCCCGGTATCCAGGGAAATATTGGCCAGCACTGTGTCTGGTTCTATCAACACGTCCTGGAGTACAATACCGATTTTGCTGCGCAGCATTTCCGGTGAAAACTCAGTCAGCCCGTGACCATCAAGTAAAATTCTACCTTTTGTT
>CAZQKF010000143.1:0-5833 GCA_964593645.1 uncultured Desulfobulbus sp. | reverse complement strand
ACTATCGGCATGGATTTCACCACCCAGATCGTTGCCCACATTGTTTCCAAGCGGGCCCATTACACCTTGGACAGCTTCCATATTATCGGCAATGCCATGCAGGATCCGCTGATTGTTGCCGTGCCCGAAGCCAGTCCGATAAAAAACCTGGACGAGTTTATCAAGGCCGCAAAGGCCAAGAGCCTGACTGCCGCTGTAAACGGCATCGGTTCCGACGACTTTGTTGCCGCCAAAAAGTTTGAGCAGAAGACCGGAGTAAAATTCAACCTGCTGCCAACCAAGGGTTCAACAGAGCAGAAAGCCATGATTCTCGGCGGACACATTGATGCCAGCTTCATGAATCTCTCTCAGCTCCAGGCCCAGCACAAGGCAGGTAAGGCACGCATCATTGCTATTCTTGCCGACAAACGCTCTGCTATTCTTCCCGATGTGAAAACCGCTGCCGAACAGGGATACCCGGTCAGCATGACCGCTACCCGCGGTTTTATTGCTCCGGCCAAAATTTCCAAGGAGATCCAGGCAAAACTTGATGATCTGCTCCAGAAAGTCAACAAGGATCCGCAGTTCATCGCCGACACCGACAAGGGTGTCCTCTTCCGCCTGCCCATGACCGGCTCTGAATACTTGAAATATCTGCAGGATCTACAGGCTGAAACCCAGAAGTTTTACGACCAGAATCCCTGGTAAATTATTATGTCCAAACGGATAGCAGAAGTTCTTCTGCTCACCGGTTTTCTAATCCTTGCCGTGCTGCTCTACCGCAGCACGGCAAGTTACCCGGAATTCGTGCAGGGCTCTACAGCCATGTATGTGCGTTTTCTCGGGGGCGCTCTTGGTGTCTTATGCATGCTCGAACTTGTCGTCTCTTTTAAAAAGAAAAAGAGTACAGATGACGGTAAGATGCACATTGCAGCCAACTCGGTTCGTTTCTGGGGACTGCTGCTCCTGCTTGTGATCTATACGACCGTGCTGTCAATGCTGGGATTTTACCTGGCCTCAGCCCTGTTCCTGCCCCTGGCCATGGTGCTTCTCGGGGCGAAAAACCCACTTATTATTCTCCTGACCTCCGGCGGGGTACTGCTCTTCGTCTACCTGGTCTTTGCCAAATTGCTGGAAGTTTCCCTGCCCATGGGCACTCTCTTTTAATACGATATTATGATCCTGCAGGCTCTCCAGGCACTTTTTACTCCTGTTTCCCTGTTTGCCGTCTTTGTTGGGACGACATCCGGAGTTATTGTCGGCGGCATGCCGGGATTGACGGCAACCATGGCCGTTGCCCTGCTTATCCCGGTCACCTTTGCCCTGGAACCGCTCACCGGTCTGCTGCTGATGGGCGGCGTCTACTGCGGGGCCATGTACGGCGGTTCAATTCCCGCCATTCTCCTGCGAACCCCGGGGACACCGGCTGCCGTGGCCACGGCCATTGAAGGCTACCCCATGACCCAGCAGGGTAAAGGAGGATTGGCCCTGAAGGTCTCTGCCGTGGCCAGTTTCACCGGCGGTACCTTTTCAACACTTATCTTGCTCATGGTTGCCCCGGCCCTGGCTACCTTTGCCCTGACCTTTGGGCCGCCTGAGTATTTTCTGCTGGCCCTGCTCGGCCTGGCCGGTATCGTCTCCATGGCTGATGATGAAAACCGGCTGATTAAAGCGCTGATCTCCGGCTTTATCGGCCTGATTCTGGCGGTTGTCGGAACAGATCCCATTTCCGGCATGCTGCGCTACACCGGCGGCATTACAGATCTCTTTGACGGCGTTGCCTTTATGCCTGCCCTGATCGGCATGTTCTCCATTTCCCAGATGCTGGAACTGACAGGAACCAAACAGGTAGTCACGGATACAGATACCCTTAAAAAAATCAAACGGGAACCGATGCCTAAGGGCATCTACAAACCCATCTGCCTGGGTTCACTTATTGGTACCGTCATTGGAATTCTCCCGGGCGAAGGTGCGACCATTGCCGCCTTTGTCTCCTATAATGTTGCCCGGCGCAGGGCAAAGGATCCGCAGTCATTCGGCAAGGGGAACCCCGAGGGCATTGCCGCTGCCGAGGCCGGCAACAACGGCTGCGTGGGCGGTTCACTGGTGCCGACCTTAACCCTCGGCATTCCCGGCAACAGTGTTGCCGCAGCCCTGCTTGGCGGCCTGCTCATTCACGGTCTGGTTCCCGGTCCGGAACTGTTTACCACCTACGGGGTTATGACCTATGCCTTTATTTTCTCACTCTTTATTGCCAATATCATCTTTCTGCTGCTGGGTCTGTTCATGGCCCCATATTTTGCCCGGATAGCCCTGACCCCGACCAACATGCTGATCCCGGTGGTCTGTCTCTTCTCCGTGCTTGGTGCCTATGCCATGAACAACAGTATCACGGATATTTTTATTGCCCTGCTCTTTGGCGTTGCAGCTATCATCCTGCAGCGTACCGGCTTTTCCCTGGGCGCTCTTATCTTGGGTCTTATCCTCGGGCCAATTGCAGAAACCGGTTTTGCCCAGGCATTAATCATCGGGCACGGCAGCTACTCCATCTTCTTTACCCGGCCGCAGGCCCTGGCACTCTGGGGTATTATTCTGGTCCTGCTGATTACTCCCATGATCCAGATATACAAGCAGTCGCAACAGAAAAACTCCTGACAATCTGCCCGATGTAGATTCTCCCAGTCACCGTACTCCTTGCCGGGTGCGGTGATATATTCCCTTCCCTTCTCTTTTCTGCTGTCTATTTTTTAGACAGCACTACTCAGGCCAAAGAAGAACTGTTTTTTAATATTGATTATAACAAATCGATTTAAAACATTATTTTTTGAATAATTCCTGTGTTTGCAATCAGGCACACTATCTGCAATGTACTTTGTGCAGGCTCCCTCTTTCCAAAAAAAGTATGAAGAGGGGTGAGCACAACCGATAAATCCGGATAACAGCGGAGGTGCCGCCATGACAAACCCACATAATCACCACTACGAGCACAAGCATCATCATCCTGATCAGAACAAAGCCCAAGGCATAGCTCCGCAGCCAGGTAGTCAAACTTTTACCTGCCCCATGCACCCTGAAGTGCAGCAGCCGGAGCCGGGTTCCTGCCCGAAATGCGGTATGGCGCTGGAGCCCATGCAGCCGACCATATCCGCCCCCCGAACAGACTACACCTGCCCCATGCATCCGGAGATCGTGCGGGACGTGCCGGGCAGTTGTCCCAAATGCGGCATGGCCCTGGAAGCCCGAACAGTGAATCCTGAGGCAGAAGAGGATAATCACGAGTACACATATATGCGAAGACGCTTTATCCTCGGGGCAATTCTTACCATTCCCCTGGTCATTATTGCCATGCGGGAAATGCTGCCCGGCGGCAGGCTGATTGATACTCTGGCTGCGCCGAAAACTTTGGGCTGGTGGGAATTTATCCTGTCCACACCTGTTGTGCTCTGGGCCGGATGGCCCTTTTACGTGCGGGCTGTTCAGTCTGTCTTCCAAAGAAGTCTGAATATGTTTACCCTGATCGGGCTTGGTGTTTCCGTCGCCTATTTCTACAGTCTGACCGCTGTATTTTTTCCCGAAATTTTTCCGGCAACCATGCGTGCAGCTGACGGCTCTGTGGGTGTTTATTTTGAAGCCGCTGCAGTTATCGTTACCCTGATTCTCCTTGGTCAGGTTCTGGAACTGCGGGCTCGCAGCCAGACCGGTACCGCCATCAAGGCCCTGCTGGGGCTGGCCCCAAAGACAGCCCGAAGAATCAATTCGGACGGGTCAGAAGAGGATGTACCTTTAGAGCATGTTCAGGCCGGGGATATATTGAGGATCAGGCCCGGTGAAAAGGTACCCGTAGATGGCGAGGTTATGGACGGCTCAAGTACGGTTGATGAGTCCATGATATCGGGCGAACCGCTTCCCGTCCGTAAACAGGCCGGTGACCGGGTCATCGGGGCCACTGTCAATACAACCGGATCCCTGACCATGCGGGCGGAAAAGGTGGGCAGCGATACCGTGCTTGCCCGCATCGTCCAGATGGTCTCCGAGGCCCAGCGCAGCCGTGCTCCCATCCAGAAACTTGCCGACCTGGTTGCCGGTTATTTTGTGCCGGTGGTCATAGGTATTGCTATGCTTGCCTTTGCCGTCTGGTACAGCTTCGGCCCGGATCCGCGCCTGGCACACGCCCTGATTGCGGCCGTTTCCGTGCTGATAATCGCCTGTCCCTGTGCGCTCGGTCTGGCCACGCCCATGTCCATTATGGTGTCAACCGGTAAGGGGGCAACCATGGGTGTACTTTTTAAAAATGCCGAGGCCATCGAGACCATGCGTAAAGTCGACACCCTTGTGGTCGATAAAACAGGTACCCTGACCCTGGGCAAACCTCAGCTGACGGCCCGTGTTGCAGCCGCAGGAAGTAACGATAAACAGCTGCTCCGGCTGGCTGCAAGTCTGGAAAAATCCAGTGAACATCCGCTGGCTGCAGCCATTGTTTCAGGGGCCGCAGAACAGGGCATTGATACGGCAGCTCCGAAAAATTTTGAATCTGTGACCGGCAAAGGCGTTGCCGGAACAGTTGACGGTATTACCGTTCTGCTGGGCAACATCAAGCTGATGAACGATGCCGGTGTCCAGACAACAGAGCTGGCTGAGCAGGCTGAAAGCATGCGTAAGGAAGGTCGGACTGTCATGTTTGTCGCGGCCGACGGCAAACTTGCCGGTATTGTTGCCGTGTCTGATCCCATTAAGGAATCCACCCCTGAGGCCATCCGGGCCCTGCATGATGAGGGGCTGAAGGTTGTTATGCTCACCGGCGACAACCGGGCAACTGCCGAGGCAGTCGCAGCCCGGCTTGATATTGATGAAGTTGTTGCCGAGGTTCTGCCCGATGAAAAGGCGGCTGTTGTCAAACGTTTTCAGGAAGATGGAAAAGTCGTTGCCATGGCAGGCGACGGCATCAACGATGCCCCGGCGCTTGCCCAGGCCCAGGTCGGTATTGCCATGGGTACGGGCACGGATGTGGCCATGGAAAGTGCCGGGGTTACCCTGGTCAAGGGCGACCTGACCGGTATTGTCCGGGCAAGAAAACTGTCCCGGGCCACCATGGCCAATATCCGCCAGAATCTTTTTTTCGCCTTTGTCTACAACACTCTCGGAGTTCCGGTCGCCGCCGGTGTCCTGTACCCGGCCTTCGGCATCCTGCTCAGCCCGATTATCGCGGCAGCCGCCATGAGCCTGAGTTCTGTATCAGTGGTGGTCAATGCCCTGCGGCTCAAGGGAGTGTCTTTGAAATGATGAAGGTTCGGCTTCAGGCACAGCAATTCCTTCCCGTTTTTCCGGGAAGGAATTGCCTGGACTGTTCCGGGCAGCCATGACACAATGCAACTATTGTTGAGCCTGCAAGGAAAATTTATATGTGTCCGCGGGCTCCGGCAGAGAGTGCATGTCTCCTCAATGATCGACGCATCCTGAATTCCTCCACCCAGCAGTACAGTACCGGCACGACAAAGACCGTGAGGGTGGCAATGATCATGCCCCCAAATGATGGAATGGCCATGGGCACCATGATGTCCGATCCTCGGCCGCTGGAGGTCAGGATGGGCACCAGGGCCAGGATGGTGGTGGCCGAGGTCATAAGGGCCGGTCGGATACGTCGCTGGGCACCTTGCAGAACCATCTGCCTGATTTCTTCTCTTGAGGTGCCGCTGAATCTTGCCCGTGATTCATCTAGGTAGGTGGCCATGAGTACGCCGTCATCAGTGGCTATACCGAACAGAGCCAGGAACCCGACCCAGATGGCCACCGACAGGTTAACCCGACTTTGTGATTGTAAAGCATAAACAGCTATAATATTAATCAGTTACCCGTG
>CAZQKF010000142.1:0-5835 GCA_964593645.1 uncultured Desulfobulbus sp. | reverse complement strand
CAGGCCGATGACTATCAGTTCAACGGGCATGAGCCAGTATCCGGCCAGGGCTGCCCGAAATGCCCAGGATGACAGGGCCAGCACTTCGGCAGCAGGTTTGAACAGCCCGATGATCTGGGGGGCAAAGAGCCAGAGCAGGCCGGCGACCGGGATAAGCAGCACATAACAGGCCTTGAGGGCAAGCCGTATTGCCTCACGGATACGCTGCCCGTTCCCTGCCCCAAGGTTAAAGCCTGCAAAGGGAATCAGGGAACAGGACAGTCCGTACAGGGGCAGAACAATCATCTTTTCAAGATTTGCAGACAGCACCCAGGAGCCGACAAAGGCCGGGCCGAACGGGGTCAGAATAAAGTTGAGTCCGGCATTTGACAGGGGCATGACCAGCATGGCAAGGGAAACAGGCCCGCCCATGGAAAGCATGTTTTTCCACACCTTCAGCCTTTGCGGAGTCAGAGAAAAAACCGGATGATCGAGATTCCGTCTTTTCAACGTTACCCACATAATAGTGCCGGAGGCCAGCCAGCCGAGCAGCGAGGAAAGAGAGGCCCCGGCAATGCCCATGTTGCAGCCGAAAATAAGCAGAGGATCCAGGCAGAGGTTCAGGATATTGCCCGCAATCATGGCCTTCATGGGCAGTTTTGAATCGCCGTAGCTTAAAAACACACCTTCACAGGTCATGGCAAAGGCCATGATCGGAAAGGACAGGCCGAGCCAGAACATGAACCTCTTTATCTCGGCCAGCACGGCGGCATCAGCACCAAACCTGCTGAAAATCATCATGTTGATTTCCGGGACAGCCAGCAAACAGAGCGGCCCTGAGACCACAACAAGAATGGGCAGCAGAGCGCCTGCCACCTGGGCGGTGCGGTCTGCACGCCCGCTGCCGCGGGCATGGCTCATCAGGGCGGTGGTGCCGACAGCCACCCCCTTGGAAAGGGCCATGCCGATAAACAGCAGAGGGGTACAGAGCGACAGGGCTGCCAGTTCCGTGGTGCCCAGCCAGGAGACAAACACCGAGTCGGCCAGGGCGTACAGGTTTTGAAAGAACATGGAGATCATGGCCGGTGCACTGAGACTGATCAGCACCATCAGGACCTTACCCCTACCCATGTCCACCGGTTGATTACCGGAAAAAAGAAAGAATCTACTCATGTTCATTTCAGGCTCAAAGGAGAGAATGCGGCCTCAAAGGCAAAGCTGATGGGTGTCATGCCTGCGTCCTGTCCATATTGCTGCGAACCCACCTGCCCATTTCCTCGGCCTCCCCGGCAACCAGTTTGACAGCTGAATAATCCGGTATCCAGGGCAGTTTCTGGAAAAGCAGCCCGTCAACCCCGAACCACTGGAGAAGTAGACCGCCGATGAAAAATCCGCTTTCCTCAAGAATCGTGCAGCCGTATTCCACGGCTGGATCATCAAGTTTGAACGAGACATGAACAATATCTTGCTGATCTGCATCCGGGCTATTCATGATTTCCTGCAGATGCTGTTCCAGATCTTGGCCGACGGCAGTCACAGTAATACGAAGCAGCCGGGCCTCAGCAATGCGCGACTGACTGCTTGCCGTCTTTTGGGCGGGTGTGCCGCCCTGGGCCGTGATGGTGCGCTTCGCCCCCAACCGGTCGTAAAGGCGGGAACAGAAAGTGACATAACGGGAAGGCAGAAAGACTGTCTGGGGTCTATCCTGATACAGCGAAAAGAGTAACAGGAGAGAGTCACGTTTCCTGAGCTGTTTTTTGTCTGAACCAGCTGAAACAGAGACGGGCATAATCTCCAGTTCAAGTCCACAGGGATGCATTTCCTGTTCCAGGGCCATCTTCTGGGAAACCGTATGGTGGCAGAGCGCCTCACCGAACAAGACTTTAACACCAACACTCTGCACAACATTTTGAACGATAAAATCAAAAAGATCTCCGCCAATATCCAGATCGCGATACTCCTTCAGCACCATGAGCTGGCCGATTTCAAAGACCCCGGCATCCTCCCCGCCCCTGAATATGCCGATCAACCCGATAATTTTTCCGCTCCGGGTACGGGCCACCACCGTGAACTGATCATTTCCTGCGTTCCTGGCCGCAATTTCATCGAGGTCATAGACATAGGAAAGCGGGAAAGCATCACCATAGATTGCCCGGTAACATTCTGATACTCCAGCCGCATCTGCGGGCTGAAAAAGGTCAATAACAACCTTCTCCCGGGGAGCGTCACTCTTTGTATCGTCAGCCGCCATTATTTTCCTCTTTTTTATGTTTGCAGGGTCTGTACCAAGGTATCTGCGAACTCCCGCATCACCTCTTCTTCAGCCATGGAGACCCGGATCCAGCCGGGAAAGCGGAACCCGGTCATGGTACGGATCATCATCCCCTGCTTGAGCAGTTTCCGGTAGAGCAGGGTGTCGGAAAGCGGCACCCGGATCATCAGGTAGCTGCCCTCTCCGCAGAGAAGGTCAAGGCCAAGATCTGCACAAACAGCGGTGAGGATCTGCTTCCCGGCCCGAACCATGGCCCGGCTTTGGGCAATATGGGTCTGATCGTCTGTAATGGCGGCCAGGGCGGCCTCCTGGGCCAGGGTGTTGACCGAGTAGACCACGTGGGTACGGCGGATAATGTCCAGCACCTCAAGAGGGCCGCACAGGTAACCCACCCGCAGGGCTGCCAGGCCGTACATCTTGGAAAAGGTACGGAACACGACCAGGTTGGGGAACTGCTCCATCAGATCCATGCAATCGGGAAAATCATCCTGTTCCACATACTCGACATAGGCCTCGTCAATAACCACGATGCTTCGGCCGGCCACCTGCTGCAGAAAATCGACCAGGGTCTCCCGGTTCCACCAGCTGCCGGTGGGGTTGTTGGGGTTGCAGATGAAAATAACCCGGGTTCGATCATCGATGGCGGCCAGCATGGCCTCCGGATCAAAGCCGTAGTCCTTCAAGGGGATCAGCCGGGCCTCAAAGCCGGAAAACTCGGCCACCCATTCGTAAACAGAAAAAGTCTTGTCCGCGGTGATGATGTTGTCGCCCGGACCGCAGAAGGCCTTGATCACACTGGCGATTACCTCGGTGGAACCGTTGCCCACCAGGAACTGTTCCGGATCTTTGTTGAATTTTTCAGCCAGGCCGCAACGCAGGTAATAACAGTCACCCTGGGGATAGACAGCAGCCTGTTCTGCTGGGAATTGTTCTATAATCCTGCAGGCCCTGGTCGGCGGGCCGATATGGTTCTCGTTGTTGTTGAGGCGGTGCAGATGATCCACCCCGAACATCCGCATGAGTTCCCGATCCGGACGGCTGGGAATATAGGTCTCAAAGTTCCGGACATATTCCGGAACCAGTCGGTCAAGATTGAACGGCTGCATACTGGAAGACCACACAGTCACCTTTTCCGGCAAGGGGTTCAATAAGCCGGGGAACAAAGCCCTGCTGCAGCAGTTCCCGGCTCATGGCCGCCTGCCAGCCCAGGCCGAGATCAATAATACAGAGAATATTGCTGACCTGCCGTTTGACAAGATGGGTAAGGTGCAGGGCCAGGTTGTCACCGATGTCACGACCGTCAAGGAGCGGCCGGATAATGGCCAGGCGGCTCTCCTTGTCCAGGTCCAGGCCGAAAACCGAGTTATCGTCGCGGCCGGCCCCGTGATCGCCGGTCAGCCGGATATCGCGCAGCAGGACAAGCCGTTCATACTCGTTGCGTAAAAACGGCTTCAGATCGGGATGGGACCAGACTGCCAGGCCACGGTCTTCACGCAGGTGCCGGTAACAGGAGGTAAGGGTTACACAGGAATCCTCTTCCGGGCAATAGGAGAGCGTGCCCAGGGTCTCAAACTGCTCCATGGGCAGTTCTTCCGTAGCCTGGGTGGTGAACATAATATTGGCCCGGGTCCGGGCAATCCTGCTGATACACTCTTCCACAAGCAGGGTACTGATGTCCTGGTGCTGGTCAACAAAGACGTACGGCCCGTGAAAACGAATCGCCTTGCCCGAATCTGCAACCCAGCTGAGCATGCCGCAGATGGTGCCGATGGCATCCTCCACCACCAGGGCCTGCAGTTCATTACCCCGGACGAGATCGGCAAATTTGCCGGGCTGCCGGAACTGTACTGCATACAGATAGGATGGATAATGAGCTGCAACCTGGAGACAGGCCTGCTGCAGGGTCTCGGAAGAGGGCTGTTTGACAATGCGAAAAGGCGGTGAAGGCTGGATTTTTTTTGCCGACTTCAGCGGTGGGACGGCAGGATATTCCCGTTCCTGGCGCAGGTTGAGGAGACAACGCTGGTCCGCTGTCATCTGCAGGGAAAAAAAATCGATAAAGCCCGCTGCCAGCAGCAGACCGATCTGGTTAAAGTCTTCCTGATCCAGCAGCGACTCAATGGCATCAGCAGCCACGATATTCAGGCCGCCCAACCGCAGGGCGCCGGAGGGTACGGAAAACCGGACATCAACCCCGGTAGGGGCCGGAACAAGAGTCAGGGCAACACCCTCCCCTGCCCTGCTGACCCGGCAGAGATGCAGAAAGATCTCTTCCACGGCCAGGTTCAGTCCCATCAGCTGTGCGTCTTTGAGGCCGAACAGTGCCGCCCCCTTTTCCACGCAATCCTGTACCAGGGGAAGAAAATCAGACCGGGCCGGCAGTTCAAGACTGACTTTGGCGTTTTCAGGTTGTGTCATGCTCTCTGTCCATGCAATTTCTACAGGATATACCGGCTTAAATCCTCGTTATCTGAAATTTCCGTGAGCTGCTTGCGCACATATTCCGGAGTCACGGTAAAGGTCTGGTCGCCCCGCTCAGAGGCATCAAAGGAGAGTTCATCAAGCACCCGCTCCATAACCGTGTGCAGACGCCTGGCGCCGATGTCCTCTGTGCGGCGGTTGACCTCAACTGCTATGCGGGCCATTTCCCGGATTGCCTCTTTCTCATACACAAGTTCAATGCCCTCAGTGGCCATTAAGGCAGTATACTGCTTGACCAGAGCGTTTTTCGGCTCGGTCAGGATGCGAAAAAAATCTTCCTCACCCAGGGCATGTAAATTCACCCGAATGGGGAACCTCCCCTGCAGTTCCGGCACCAGATCCGAGGGTTTGTTGAGGTGAAAGGCGCCCGAGGCAATAAAAAGGATATGATCGGTCTGCACCGGGCCGTACTTGGTGGTCACGGTGGAGCCCTCCACAATGGGCAGCAGATCGCGCTGCACCCCTTCCCGTGACACATCCGGTGATCCGGAACCGCCGCCCCCGCCCCGGGAGGCAATTTTATCGATCTCATCAAGAAAAATAATACCAGACTGCTCGGTACGGCGAATGGCCTTCTCTGTCACGCTCTCGGTGTCCACCAGCCGCTGGGCCTCTTCCTTGCGCAGTATTTCAAGGGCCTCGGGCACCTTGACACGGCGCGGCTGTTTCTTGCCCGGAAACATCTTGGAAAAGGCGTCCTGTAGCGAGGATTGCATGTCTTCCATGCCTGAGGAGGAAAAGACCTCCACCATGGGTCCGGCCGGCTTTGCCGCAGTTATTTCCAGCTCAACCATGCGCTCATCCAGTTCACCATCATGGAGCATCTGCCTGAGTTTTTCCCGTGTCTCACCCGATGATTTGCCGTCCTCTATCTTTTTACCGTCACTGCCAAACACCTCGTCATAGGAAAGCGAGATAACATTGCCCTCCCCCTGGACGGATGAGCCTGTGGGTTTATGACTGGGCGCAGGCGGCAGCAGTAGATCAAGAAGGCGTTCTTCCGCAGCCTGCTCGGCAGACTGGGTTACCCCCTCTTCCTCTTCCTTAGTGACCATGTTGATGGCCAACTGGAGAAGATCCCTAATCATGGACTCTACATCACG
>CAZQKF010000141.1:0-5845 GCA_964593645.1 uncultured Desulfobulbus sp. | reverse complement strand
AACCGTTGCCTCTTCGCCATGGGAGTCAAAGGGTTTGACCCGCAGAACCGACCAGCCGTTATCAGGATTATGATAGGTGATTCGTTGGACTATGCCACGAACTTTTTCCGTGATACGTGAGGACTGCACAACCATTTTTCTGCTTTAAACCGCAAGAGGTATCAGCCGTTTTTTCCAGCAGCCTCACTTGCAAATTTATCTGTTAAAAACTCACATTCAGAAGGAGTGAGATCAAAACGAATCTGGGCATCTTTGAGCACCTTTGCCCGATCTTTATCCGGATGTTCCTGCACGACCTCACTGATCCAGCTGACCGCCTTTTGTAGATTTGTTGACGGAGTAACTACCTGACCATTACCCATTGTTTTCCTCCTTATCCAGCTGATTTTAAGTGAACATCAGACAACAGTTGATTGATCCTTTACCTTCTCAATATCTGCACCCACAGCCTGCAGTTTTTCCACGATATTCTCATATCCCCGTTCCAGGTGATATATTCTTGAAATTTCCGTTGTCCCAGCTGCGGCAAGCCCTGCTACAACCAACGAGGCAGAAGCACGCAGATCTGTTGCCATAACCGGGGCTCCACACAGTGTATCACGCGGTACTCCTCGAACAACAGCACTTGACCCGTCAATGGTGATATCTGCTCCCAGTCGCTGCAGTTCGGCCACATGCATGAACCTGTTTTCAAAAATGGTCTCATGGATAATGGAGACCCCTTCGGCCTGCATCATCAGGGCCATAAACTGGGCCTGCAGATCTGTGGGAAAACCCGGGTAAGGCATGGTCGTGATATCGACTGCCTTCAGCGTGCAGCGCTTACCAGAGCTGTCCACAGGACAGGATGCAACTAAGCTGTTCTCCTGTTCTTCAATGGACATACCGGCAGCACGGAGTTTTTCAACAAGGGCCGGCAAATGGGCCGGTATACAGTTGCTGATGGTCAGACTACCTCCGCTTGCCCCCACGGCGATAAGGTAGGTACCGGCCTCAATGCGATCCGGAATAATGGTGATTTCTGCCGACTGCAGCGAGTCAACACCAGTTACTATCAGACGATCCGTATCCCGACCCTCAATTTTTGCTCCCATGCTGGTGAGCATATCAATGAGATTACCCACCTCAGGCTCTTTTGCCGCATTCTTAATAATCGTCTGACCGGCTGCCTTGACTGAAGCCATCAGCACGTTTTCTGTTCCGGTCACAGACGGGATATCAAAGTACACGGTACTGCCTGTAAGGGGTGTTTCCACCCGAGCCTCTACATAACCACTTTCTAAAATTGTGCTGACCCCGAGCTGTTCAAAACCGCGCAGATGAAAGTTAATAGGCCGAGCACCGATGGCGCAGCCGCCGGGCAGAGACACCCGGGCATGACCGGTACGGGAAATCAGCGGCCCAAGGACAAGTACGGAGGCGCGCATGGTTTTCACCAGATCATAGGGTGCTTCGGCACCAGTCAACCCTGCGGTATCGACCTCAATCGTGGTTCCGGCTCGCTTCCAGACCGCACCCAGGGTTTCCAGGAGTTTGAGCATAGTCTGGGTATCACGCAGGTCCGGGACATTATGCAGGGTATGCGTACCCGGGGCCAGCAGAGTTGCTGCAAGCAGCGGCAGTGCTGCATTTTTTGCACCGCTCACCTCAACTGTTCCGCTCAGTGGCCGTGTTCCGTTAATACATATCTTATCCATTGTTCGTCCTGCGGAATGTAATTATTTGATAAATCGTGCCTGCAATACTCTGGGTTTTCCAGCCCAATCCAGCAGCACACGCACCTGCTCGTACCTTGTGCTGCAAAGAAAGATTTGCTCAACAGGTTGCTGAATATCTGCACCAATCTCCATAAAAAGCCAACCGCCTGGTTTGAGATGATCGGGTGCGTCATTGCAAATCCTATGGATAATGTCCATCCCATCAACACCGCCGGACAAAGCCAGTCGCGGCTCCCAGGTACGCACTTCGGGCTCAAGCCCCTCAATATCAGCGGCTTTGACATAGGGTGGATTACTGACAATGACATCAAAGAGCAGTGTCGGCTCCAACGGATCAAACAAATCCCCACATAGCAGATTAATCCGATTCCGGACACCATGGCGAGAAATATTTTTCCGGGCAACGACTAACGCCTCACGGGAAAAATCCACTGCAGCAAGCGTGGCTCGCTCAATTTCACGGGCCAGCACAACGGCAATCACCCCGCTGCCGGTACAGAGATCAAGAATTTCAGGCGCAGATACTACAGGCTCCAAATCCAGAACAGACAAAACATGTTCAAGCAAAAACTCTGTTTCCGGCCTGGGAATGAGCACAGTAGGGCTGACCGTAAATTCAAGCGACCAGAACTCGCAGCTGCCTACAATATACTGTAAAGGTTCGCGAAGACAACGGCGACTTAGATATGCATGGAAACGTTTTTCCTGATCCGGCGTAGCCTGTTGATCAAAGAGAAGAAAAAGACGACTCCTGGACACCTTAAGACATGCCTGCAGCAGCTGTTCCGCCGTTATGCCGCTGTCTGCGACACCTGCCCGGGCAAGTTGAGCAGCACCTGTTTGCAACAGCTGTTGTACCTGCATGGCCGTCTAACTCGCAAAAATAAAGGACAGGGACGAGAAACCTCTACTTGAGTTCTTTCAAGGCCTCAGTCTGAAAATGAGTGATGAGCGGCAGGATAATTTCATCCAGAGAACCGTTTAAGACCTGATCGAGCCGGTAGACGGTCAGGTTGATTCGGTGATCGGTGATCCTGCCCTGGGGAAAATTATAGGTCCGGATACGTTCACTGCGGTCACCGCTGCCGACCTGGCTCTTACGCTCTTTGGAAATCTTGTCGTGCCGTTCCTGCTCACGCTGATCAAGCAGACGGGCACGCATGACCTGGGTTGCCTTGGCCTTGTTCTTATGCTGGGATTTTTCATCCTGACAGGTTACAACAATGCCGGTGGGCAGATGCGTTACCCGAACAGCAGAATCCGTGGTATTTACGGATTGACCGCCGGGACCCGAGGAACGGTACACATCATATTTGAGTTCATTGGGATCAATATGAAGATCCACTTCCTCGGCTTCCGGAATAATAGCCACAGTCACGGCAGAGGTGTGGATACGGCCCTGGGTTTCCGTTTCAGGAACCCGCTGTACCCGGTGTACTCCGGATTCATATTTCAGACGCGAATACACTTTATTACCCGAGACCAGGGCAATCAACTCCTTAAAGCCGCCAATGCCGATGGGGCTGGAACTCATGACCTCAACCTTCCAGCCCTGGGTTTCAGCATAGCGGGAAAACATGCGAAACAGATCCGCTACAAAGAGTGCAGCTTCATCCCCACCTGTACCCGCCCGGATCTCCAAAAATATATTTTTCTCATCATTGGGATCTCCGGGCAACAGCATCAGGCTGATCTGCTTTACCAGATCACGTTCCCGCTCAGTGAGCTCTTCGACTTCTGCCTTGGCCATTTCAACCAGTTCAGGATCATCCGTCTCATCCTGGATCAGGCCGCGGTTCTCCTCAATATCTGCCACTACCCCCGTGTAGGCATCATAGATCTCTTTGAGCTTTGACACCTTGGAATGATCACGAACAACCTCCTGATATTTTTTCTGATTTTTGACCAGATCAGGTTCAGACAGCTGCCGTTCAAGGGCGGACAGCTTCTCGTGAATATCAGCAAGATTTTCAAACATACAGGCGTATTAAGGGCAAAAAAAAGTCCACATGACAGTGATACACTGCCATGTGGACAAGTTTACAGAATTTATGCGTTCTTCTTTTCGAGATGCTTGGCGTACTTCTTGTTGAATTTCTCAATTCGGCCGGCAGTATCGATAAGTTTCTGCTTACCGGTAAAAAACGGATGGCAGGCAGAACAGATTTCAACTTCGATTTCTTCGTTTACAGAACCAAGTTCTACTTCATTACCACAGGCACATTTTGCACTGATCTTGTGGTATGCAGGATGGATTTCCGGTTTCATTACAGTCTAAGCCTCCAAAAAACATGTTCGCAGCAGGCTGCGATTAAAATTTCTGTGTTACCAATCTTATACTATTACCTGTTTTCCTTTTTTTTTAAAGGAAAAATTACCCTCATCCCCTGATATCTGCAATAAAACAGTGATCAACGGTTCATGGAGGCAAAAAACTCATCATTGGTCTTGGTCTGGCCCATCTTATCAAGCAGAAACTCCATGGCATCGGCAGGGTTCATGGAGGAAAGAATCTTACGCAAAATCCAGATACGGTTCATGTCTGCAGGATCCAGCAGCAGGTCTTCTTTACGGGTTCCTGATTTCTGGATATTTATGGACGGGTAAATCCGACGATCAGACATCTTGCGGTCAAGGACAAGCTCCATATTACCGGTTCCCTTGAACTCTTCAAAGATGACCTCATCCATCCGGCTGCCGGTGTCAATGAGTGCGGTGGCCAGAATTGTCAGGCTGCCCCCCTCTTCAATATTACGGGCGGCCCCGAAAAATCGTTTGGGCCGATGCAGGGCATTGGCCTCAACACCACCAGACAAAATCTTGCCCGAAGCCGGTGTCACAGTGTTATAGGCACGGGCAAGGCGGGTAATGGAATCAAGCAGGATGACAACATCCTTTTTATGCTCAACCAGTCTTTTGGCCTTCTCGATAACCATTTCTGCAACTTGAATATGACGCTGGGGCGGCTCGTCAAACGTTGAGCTGACCACCTCGGCATCCACGCTGCGTTTCATGTCCGTGACCTCTTCAGGCCGCTCATCAATGAGCAGGACAATCAGAATGACCTCTTTATGATTATCTACAATTGACCGGGCAATTTTCTGCATCAGCACGGTCTTGCCGGTTCGGGGCGGGGCAACGATCAAGCCGCGCTGTCCTTTGCCCAGCGGTGCAACAATGTTCATGACCCGGGTGGAAAAATTATCAGGCTCATCTTCCAGATTAATCTGCTCTTCCGGATACAGTGGTGTCAAATTGACAAACAGGGTCTTGTTGCGCGAGGCTTCAGGCGGTTCAAAGTTGACCCGATCAACCTTGAGCAGGGCAAAATACCGCTCATTATCTTTGGGCGAGCGCACCTCGCCTTCCACAGTATCACCGGTACGCAGATTAAGGCGGCGGATCTGGGAGGGAGACACATAAATGTCATCAGGACCTGGCAGATAGTTATAGTCCGGGGCTCGCAAAAACCCGAAACCATCCTGGAGTACTTCCAGAACACCGCTGCCGCGCAGTTTGCCGTCTTCGTCTGCCTGCGACTTTAAGATGGCAAAGATCAACTCCTGCTTGCGCATGGTGCTGAATCCTTCAATTTTTAATTCTGCTGCCAGGGCAACGAGCTCACTGATTTTTTTGTTTTTCAACTCAGTTGGGTTCATCAACTGTTCCTTCCTCCAAGGATATTTATCTCTATAGGTTTCTTTACGGGTTGCACATATCAGGACTATCTATCCCGCCGACATAACAAGAATTACAAATATTCAGCCTCAACCCCGGCGACGAACAATACAAAAAGTGTACTGCAATACGACAGGCGCGCTGAGAGATATTCCTGTATTTCAGTCGGTGGTATTTACGTTAATTGAATACAAATGGATAGGTAAATCCTGAAAGATACGATACTGTTTTATGAATTATTTATTGCCTGATCAAAATACCATTCAGACAATATTTAGAGTTATGAAATATCAGAACGTGAAATCGATAGACAGTATCGATACGTTGAAGAGTATAATTACTCTTTAGATATTGGTTTCCCCTGCTTCTGTCAAGTATTTTTGTGCAACCTTTTCAAAATACTTATCAGCGCCACCTCTGGACGTTACAAAGATGGCGCAGTTGCAGAG
>CAZQKF010000140.1:0-5846 GCA_964593645.1 uncultured Desulfobulbus sp. | reverse complement strand
CCGCAGCTGTTATGAACG
Source organism: uncultured Desulfobulbus sp. (assembly GCA_964593645.1). Lineage (GTDB taxonomy): Bacteria > Desulfobacterota > Desulfobulbia > Desulfobulbales > Desulfobulbaceae > Desulfobulbus_C. Next base: position 5,828 of record CAZQKF010000140.1, on the reverse strand, counting down.
CTGCCCGATCAAATGCCACTCATCGGCGGAGTTGATGAGTGTATCCCAAAACAGAAATTGGCGGGGAGACTCCTGGGAGCCGACATGGCAACAACGTTGGGCGAAGGAAGCAATTGGATGCTGATCGGAACTGAGGCCAATTCTGCGATCGGAACCTTTGAAATGATACCTGAAGAACTGGAGAGGACACAGCTGCACCAACTGTTATCCACAGTAAAAGCCGGAACCTATCTGGCCTTTTCAAAACGTTTTTCTGATGTTGAAGCATCAGAAATTATGGCCATGCATGCAGGATGCATACAGTACTGTTACGAAGAATCCTGCGGATACTACGAGACCTTACCGCTGTATGTACTCAACCGATTCCTTTTGCAGGAAAACGGCAGGTTGATCCATATTGACGTCTGTGAGGAACGCTTTATGGTCATGAACATCGACAATTCCGACTTTGAGCGTGCCCCCAGGTAGAGTTACTGTTTTGAACTGCCATACTCTGCTAAAAATTAATATTCGAAGACTGAGATGAATCATCAAGAGCACATACATTATGGCCTCCAAAAGGATTGTAAAAAAATATATCTCATAGCTCCCAAGCATCCGGAAAATTTCTGGTCCATGCAGGGAACAGCTGATATCCTTGGGGCCAAAACATTAATGCCAAATGCCGCCTTAGCCACTTTGATGGCATTGACCCCCGCCGGTATAAACATTCAATATACCCTTGCAGATGAGAATGTAACTGCTATCGATTTTGAATTTGACTGTGATCTCGTAGCGATAACCGGTGGCACTCTCCATTCAAAAAGAATTCATGAGCTCTGTGATATATTCAAAAAAAAGGGGAAAAAAATTGCTTTAGGCGGGACATACGCCTCCATAGAGCCTGACAGATGTAACGAGCTGGCAGAGTATCTTTTTATCGGGGAAGCAGAATACACCTGGCCACTTTTCCTGGAGCAATGGCAGCAAGGTAACACCCAACATATTTATACACAGAAGGAATACGTTGATATTAAAAAGAGTCCTGCCCCTGACTGGTCTTTAATTCGTGTTAGTGACTATGTAAATATCAATATCCAAACCAGCAGAGGATGTCCAAATCAATGCGATTTCTGTGATGTCATACAGTATGTAGGGAGAAAATACCGAACAAAATCCATTGAACAGATCATGCAGGAATTGCAAAATGCCCTGGACATCGGAGCTAGAACTGTTTTCTTTTCAGACGATAATTTTCTTGGTAATAAACAATTCACCAAAGAACTGCTCACAAGTGTAATCAAGTGGAATGTAAAGCAATCCCGGCCATTGTCCTTTTCGACCCAGATTACCGTTCAGGTTGCTGATGATGAAGAGTTGTTGAAAATGTTTGCAGATGCACGTTTTTCCGTACTATTTTTAGGCGTGGAAACCGTGAGAAAGAAAAGCCTTGAAGAGGTACATAAAAGCCAGAATGTGGCCAAAGACATTTTTGAAAGAATCCGCAGAATTTCCCGCTTTGGTATCGTCCCCTTTATTGGCCTGATTGTCGGATTTGATAATGACGATGAAAGTATTTTTCAGGATCTGGAGCAATTTTTAATAACGACAAACAGCCCAATTGCTGGTATCAGCCTGTTAAACGCACCACGCCATACTCCCTTATATAAACGATTAAAAAAAGAAAACCGCCTCACTGAGAATAATTTCTCAGGGGAATGGCAATTAAATACAAATATTCTTCCCAAACAGATGAGTATTGAGACCCTGAGCACTCTGTACTGGAACCTTTTTCAAAAAATTTATCAGCCGGATATTTTTGAAAACAGACTGCTTAACTGGTTAAAGAATGTTGAGTATTTCAGTGATATTTATGTAAACAAGAAGGCTGATCCAAAACAGATGTTATTTGGGATCAAGATTTTCAAACATTTTATTTTTAATGAAAATAAACATGTTCGAGCCCTGTTTTTTAAAATGTTAAAAGAAACCTGGATAATAAACCCAAAGCTGGTTAAACGTTTTTTTACCGTTATTACCCAGTACAGCCATTTTTATAGTTTTGTTAACAAAAACCAAAAATAATACTACTGAAGTAGTACATCGTTACAAACGACAACAATGAAATTTAAACTCATCTATCCCAAATGGTCCAAACTCAACCGTCAGACGGAATTTCACCTGCCGCCCCATGGACCAGTGGTCTTTGCTGCGACCCTGCCCGACTCCGTTGATGTCGATTTTGTTGACGAAAACCTGCAGGAAATAGACTTTGACGAGCAGGTTGATTTTGTCGGCATCTCCATGATGCTGACCGTGCAGGTAAAACGGGGCTGGGAAATTGCCGATGAGTACCGGGCCCGGGGTATCAAGGTAATCTTCGGCGGCATCTCTACCATGCTCCATGCCGAGGAAACCATGCTCCATGCCGATTCGGTGTTTTTAGGCGAGGCGGAAAGCCGGATGGAGCAGGTGCTGGAAGATTTCCACAATAATGCACTTAAACCCGTATATAACTACATGGATAACCGGCCGGACATCAAACTGGTCGGCCCGGCCCGACGGGACATTCTTGACCGTAAACTCTACAACTACAAAGGCGTGCAGATGGTTGACCTGATGCATGCCTCCCGGGGCTGTAAGTTCAACTGTTATCCCTGTGCGGTTGCCTACCTTGGCGGACGTTCCTTCCGTCCCCGGCCCATTGACACTGTAGTGTCTGAAATGGCAGGCATTGACAACAACCGGTTGTTTCTTGTTGATAACTCCCTGGCCCAGGATACCCAGTGGGAAAAGGATCTGTTCCGGGAGATGATCCCGCTGAAGAAAAAATGGTGTTCTCATCCCATTGAAGACAAACCGGAAGTGCTTGATCTGGCTGCCCAGGCCGGGGCCTGGTATGTGTATCAGGCGGTATTTGACACTTCAAACTATATCAAGGAACGTATTAAACGCTACCATGACCACGGGATTGGGGTGGAGGGCACAATTCTGCTGGGGCTGGACAGCCATTCAGAGGATTTCATCAAAGAACTGATCGACTTTTTGCTGGAAATTGAACTGGATCTGGCCGAGTTTACGGTGCTGACCCCGTTCCCTCATACCAAGGCCTTTAAAGAACTTGAAGCACAAAATCGCATCCTCTCCCACGACTGGAATGAATTTTCAGCAGATAACGTTGTTTTTCAACCCAAACAGATGAGCCCGGAACGGCTCCAGGAACTGCTTGATTATGCCTGGAATACCTTTTACCAGGATGAACCGCAGGAGGTGAAAATGTTTAAACTCTTCCAGCAGGTCGTGGAAAAAGAGATGGCAGACAACACCTTTGTTCCTCGGGACAGAAGCCTGGCCAACCAGGCGTTCGGCAAAGCCGCCAGGTAGCATGAGCAGCAATCCAGACACACGGATCGGCGATGAACTCGTTGCCCGGGCTCCTCTGTATCCTGATAAATATTTCACTGATTCTACGACGACTTTTGCCCAGGTATACCAGATGGCTGCCTGGCTGCAGGCCAGGTTTCAGACATTTAACGAAACATCCATCATCTGCCTGACAACAGAAAACAAGGCCCTGCTGGCAGCCGCGCTCCTTGCCGGATTAGGCGGCGGTCCTGCCCTGCTCCTGCCCAATGGACTGTCACAGAAAACACTGGCCCGCATACAACAAATCACAGGCTTTACCGCCGCCATTGGTGAACGTGCAGATATTCTGCCGCCGGGCACCAGACTCCTCCAGCCGGAAACAGATGCCGCCGATGAATTGCACTTTACTGCCGCCCCTGACCGGGAACTCCTGCAGTTGTTTACCGGCGGCTCCACAGGCACAGCCAAAATATGGTCAAAAACCTGTGCAAATCTCTTCTGTGAAGCACGCTACCTTGCTGATTTTCTTGCTCTCAAAGCACACGATCATATAACGGCAACGGTTTCCCCCTGTCATATTTACGGACTGCTCTTTTCCGTGCTTGTTCCCCTGGTGAGTTCGGCAACCGTATCTGCAGGCACGCCTTCGTTTCCGGTGGAAATTGCCGAAACAATCCAGAAAGAACAGTCCACAGTCCTGGCCGCTGTTCCTGCCCATTACCGGGTGCTCAGGCAGCAGGTAATTTCCGGTGAGTCGCTTCGCTTTGGCATTTCTTCCGCCGGCATGCTTGACCCGGGAGATAACGCCCGGTTTTGCGAACAGAACAAAATTCCGATTATAGAAGTTTACGGCTCAACAGAAACCGGCGGTATTGCCACCCGCAACCGCGCAGCCGGGGAAACAGCCTTTACCCCCTTTGCAACAGTGGGCTGGAAAATCAAAAACGACCGACTGCTTGTCCGCTCACCCTATATCTCTCCGCAGGCGCCTCGGGATAAAGACGATTTTTTTGTTACCGGTGACCGGGCTGAAGCCGGGACCGATACTTCTTTTTTGCTCAAGGGACGAGTGGATGGCATTACCAAAGTCGGCGGCAAACGGGTTGACCTGACAGAGATACAGGAGATCATCAAGGCCCGGCCGGATGTAGAAGACTGCTTCGTGCTCACCCTGCCCGATCCCGGCGGCAGAGAAAATCTGATCTGCGCTCTGGTACAGACAAATAGGGTACACCAGGAACAGCTGTCTGCAATGCTGCAGGATCGGGTTGAACTCTATGCCCTGCCCCGGATTATCCGCTGCATTGACACCATCCCCATGACCAGTGCCGGCAAGTATGACCTGGCGGCGATCCGTCGGCTTCTTATTCCATGAATTCCGTTGCCCGGGCTGCAGCAGACGGATATGCGTGCCTGGCTTCCTGGGCCGATCTTCTGGACCGAATCAACGTCTTTCCGGTTGCAGACGGCGATACCGGCACCAATCTGCGTATCAGCCTGGCACCCCTGAGAGAGGCAGGCAGCCAAACTGCACTGCCGTCTCTACTTGCCCGTTCCGCCTGCGGCAACTCCGGCAATATTGCCGCTGCGTTTCTCCAAGAATTTCTCCAGGCCAAAAACGACCAGGACATTATCGCCCAGGCTGTCTCCGGCAGAGACAAAGCCCGCAGTGCCGTATTAGATCCAAGACGCGGAACCATGCTGGATATTTTCGACGCTCTTGCTGAAATACTTACCGAGCGACTGCCCAATACAGAAAACTTTCCTGATCTCAGCAGCAGGCTTCAAAATACAGTATTGGCCACCTGCACCCGGCTGCCGGAACTCCAAAATGCCGGGGTTGTAGATTCCGGCGCTTTAGGGATGTTTATTTTTCTGCAGGGATTCTGCAAAACCATCACCGGGTTCCCGGAACCTCTCCCATCCATTCTCCAGCTCTTTGCAGGTAAGCTCGCCCTTTCTTCGTCCTGGTCACCGCCGCTCAACACCAGCCACTGTATTGACGCCTTGCTCAATACTCCTGCAGATAATACAGCCGAAACCAATCAGCAACTTACGTCCCTTGGTGACAGTGTGGTCATCAGCCGGGATGATACCGGCATGAAGCTGCACATCCATACCCGGGAACCCCAGCAGGTTCGGGAATATCTGCACTCCATGGGTGCGTTGATCCAGTGGAAAGATGAAGACATGAGCGGCCGAAAATACTCCCCGGCCGCGCCGGACAACCGGCCTGTGCATATCATGACCGATGCCGCCGGTTCACTGAGCCGTGGTGCAGCAAAAGAACTGAACATTACACTGCTTGACAGTTATATCATTACCGGGGAGCAGGCCTGTCCGGAAAGCCTTTGCCCACCTGAACAGATCTATACACAAATGCGGGATGGAGCACGAATCAGCACGGCCCAGGCCTCAACCTTTGAACGACAGCAACAGTATACAGCAGCGATCCAGCAGCATGGAAAGGTGCTGTATATCTG
>CAZQKF010000139.1:0-5852 GCA_964593645.1 uncultured Desulfobulbus sp. | reverse complement strand
TTCAATGACCTCCACCTGCTGTTTTTCGTGCACCTGCAGTGGTTGGCCGATCATTACACGCAGCAGATTGGGACGGCCGTCTTTACGCTGCATGGTTCCGGCACCGTAGCCTGTCTGCTCCAGGGTCATGGGCGGCATAGGCCCGAAGCTGTTCGACAGTTCAGCCACCAGGGCGGCCCCGGTGGGAGTAACCAGTTCCTGGGCCAGGGTATCACCGTACACGGGGATTTTTTTCAGCAGTTCACAGACAGCAGGGGCCGGCAGGGGCAGACTGCCGTGGGCACAGCTGACCCAGCCGCTGGGCATGGGCAGAGGGGCACAGGAAACCTGATCAATGCCGAGATGATGAAAACCGCTGATCACCCCGACAATATCGATAATCGCGTCCACTGCCCCGACTTCGTGGAAATGTATTTTTTCCACTGTAGTACCGTGCACCCGGGCCTCGGCCTGGGCCAGACGGGTAAAAACAGCAGCTGACCGGTCGGCAACTGCAGGCAGCAATTCAGATTTTTGAAAAAGATCCAAGATATCCTGCAGATGGCGGTGGCACGAAGGCTCTGTACTGCCCACTCGAACCAGGCAGGCCTGGAGACCGGAAACCCGGTTATACTCAATATCCAGCTGCCAGCCCGGGAGATGGAGTCCTGCAAGCTCACTGCGCAAAACCTCTTCCGAAAGCCCGGCATGGAGCAGAGCTCCCAGCAGCATATTGCCGCTGACCCCGGAAAAGCAGTCCAGGTAGGCAGTTTTCATCAGGAGAACTGTTCTCCCACCGGCAGCTGCATGCCGCAGAGACAGGCCTGGACACTCATCCGTTTTTTGCCCTCAGGCTGAATTTCCCGAATCAGCAGATAGTCACCCCCCGTGGCCACCAGGATGCCCTCTTTATCGGCCCGGCACAGGGTTCCGGGTGCTTCTCTGACCTCTTCACGTATAACCTGGGGCTTAAAAAACCTGAACCGTTTGTCATTAAGAAACCCGTACGCAGACGGCCATGGATCAAGCCCGCGAATCAGGCAGTGCAGTTCCGCAGCATCTTTGCTCCAGTCCAGATGCCCCATCTCCTTGCTGAGCATGGGCGCTTCCGTGGCCTGGGAATCATCCTGCTTGATCGGTGGCAGGTTTCCCTGTTTCAGCAGGCCGATTGCCTTGACCAGCGCCTCCCCACCTAATTTTGACAGCTTTGCAAACAGGCTGCCGCTGGTATCCTCCCCGGTAATGGGCAGCGTCACCGGCAGCAAAATATCGCCGGTATCCATGCCCTCGTCCATCTGCATGATGGTGACCCCGGTTTCTGTCTCACCTTGAATCACTGCCCATTGGATGGGGGCGGCTCCACGGTATTTCGGCAGCAGGGAACCGTGTACGTTGATGGTGCCCAGGGGCGGCAGGTTGAGCAGGCTGCCCGGCAGAATCCTGCCGTAGGCGGTCACCACGATAAGGTCGGGCTGCAAAGACCGGATAGTCTCTAAAAAATCATCGGTTCGAATGGCTGGGGGCTGCAGAACCGGAATTCCTGCCTGCTCTGCCAATACCTTGACCGGCGGCGGGCTCATTTTCTTTCCGCGTCCCTTTTTACGATCCGGCTGGCAGATAACAGTCACAACATCATCGGGACTGTCAATTAAGGCCTGCAGGGTGGACACGGCAAACTCAGGAGTACCCATGAAGATGATGCGCAACGATTTGCTCATTTGTTTCTCAGAATTTTTTTCAATTTTTTCTTATACAGCGTAAGTTTTAACCGACTGATATGATCGATAAAGAGGGTACCGTGCAGATGATCGACCTCATGCTGAATGATGCGGGCAAAGCGGTCTTCTGCCTCAAAATCAATTTTTTTGCCGTCAAGATCCTGCGCTGTTACCCGGATTTTCTGAAACCGTTTGACCTTGGTCTCATACTCCAGCACGCTGAGGCAGCCCTCTTCTCCGGTAACGCTGCCTTCACCTTCGGAAATAACCGGGTTAATCAGGGCAATAAATTTTTTTTCATCCTCTTCTCTGGACACATCCACCACCACTATCTGCCGGGTAATACCGATCTGGTTGGCGGCCAGCCCCACACCGGGCGCATCATACATAGTCTGGCCCATGTCTTTTGCCAGCTGTTTGAGTTCTTCGTCAAACCTGGTGATTTTTTTTGCCTTTTCCCGAAGAATGGGGTTTGGGAAGGTTAATATTTTTTTAATAGCCATTGCGATCTGGGGTTGGGATCATAAGGTTCAAATGTTATTCCAGTCAAGTAGGTTGGTGCTGAGCCTGCGAAGCCCAATCTGCATTTTTTCGTTGTTTTCCATACCTGGTAATCATTGTGATACTTACTGTAAAGACGGGGCTTGTGCCACTGAAAAGATACGCACTCCTGCTTGTTTTCACGGCTGATTTTGTGTAGGTTCCAGGAAATTGACTGTGGAGCATAAAGGAGAGACAGGGGTGGAGAAAGATGATTTCAAGGCAGGGCGCGCACTTCTTGGCCAACCGGCATTACCGCTGGTATCCATTGTCCAGTTTCTGTACCTGACCGGTGACTTTGCAACAGTTGCAGAGGTGATCGACGAGATGCCCGAGCCCATTGAAACCGGCTATGCCCTGTATGAACATCCCCGGGAACTGCTGCGCAGGCATCTGCCGCACCTGGAATTGCTGGAGAGTTTAAAAAACGGTGAGATCGTGCAGGAGCAGATTATTGATGAAACGGGCGAAGTTCTGGACACCATGACTGCTGTTACGGCCCTGGTCGGCCAGCGTATTATGGAAGATGAGCTGGAGCCCATTAACTCAGCATTATGCAGCCCCTGCGGCTGTACCCTCTGCTGCACAGGCCCGGATCAGGACATGGAGCAGGAGTTTTTTGAAATTCCTCTGCAGGACGTGGAAACGGATCTTTTTAGCCTTGCCCGTCATGACGATACCGACAGCCGCAGCTGCCGGGCCATGGATGACCCGCCACTGCAGCAAGACAGTAAACCGTTTTATATGAGGCCAACCCCTGAGCTGTTCCACTGGCAGAACGGCTGGAGCATGATTTTACCCAAAAAATCCTCCTGTCCCGGGCTGGCCGAGGACGGGCGGTGCCGGGTATATATTGATCGGCCCCGGGTCTGCCGCAAGCCGCAGATTTTCAGCTATATCCTGGAGCCGACCGACCGGGAAAACCAGTACCGGCTGCGCAGTTCCCTGCTGGCAGTCACTGATTGTCCGTATGTACAGGTATTGCAGGATAAAATTTCCGCCTATGCAGCTGCCTGTGAACTGGAAATAATTTTCAAAGGAAATAAACAATGACCACATCAAATGATGTGTGGGAACAGCTGGGTGAGCTGAACGAGGAAGATGCCCTCCACACCCTGTCCCGCCTTTTTGTGATGTATGAGGAGTTGAAGCAGTCCCATCCGGATGATGAGGCAGCCGCTCTCTTTTTCAGAAATCTATCCACGGCCATCAGTCTGGCCAGTGAATGCAACCTGAACAGACGATAATGACGCTGCAAAATATAGTTTTCATCCTGGCTTCCTATCTTATCGGGGCCATTCCGTTTGGGCTGCTGCTGTCCAGGGGATCGGGCATAAATATCCGTGAACAGGGCAGTAAAAACATCGGGGCCACCAATGTCTCCCGACTGCTGGGAAAAAAACTCGGTTTCTGCACCCTGCTTCTTGATATTGCCAAGGGCTATGTACCCATGTTTGCGGCTGGCCTGCTCTTAGGCGACGTGCCCAACCGCAATCTGATCATCGGTCTCTGTGGCGCAGCCTCCATAACCGGCCACATGTTCCCGGTTTATCTCGGGTTTAAGGGCGGCAAGGGCGTGGCCACCGGGCTGGGTGTTTTTCTCTACCTGGCTCCCAAGGCGCTGCTTGGCTGTCTGGCCGTGTTTATTGCCGCAGTCGGGCTGACCGGTTATGTCTCCCTGGGATCACTGCTGGCCTCGGCTGCCATCCTGCCGGGCCTGTATTTTTTCGCTGAACCCTCCTGGAAACTTGTGCTGGCGGGGTATGTGGTGCTGATGATCTGGATCAAGCATTACCAGAATATCGGCCGTCTGCTCAAGGGCACGGAAAAAAGTTTTAAAAAGAAAAAAGAGAATAAACTTCAGGCATGAACAAAAAAGAATGGCAGGCCATTGACCGGGCCCGGGATCTGCTTAAACTCGATGACCGGGCAACCCTTGGTGAGATGAAGCGTGCCTATCACCGGATGTGTAAAAAATACCATCCAGACAAGGCCGGGGCCGACGACCAAAACGGTGAGACCATGTACAAACTCACCGAGGCCTATGAACTGCTGATGCGCTACACCGAAGAGTACCGCTTTCCCCTCTCTCCCGGTGATGGCGATATCTATGATGCCGAAGACTGGTGGATGGATCGGTTTGGCGAAGATCCCCTCTGGAGCAACCAGCGACGCAAACGACGTTAGCCCGTCTGATCAGTAACACACCAATATATTGTAGAGAAAAAACAATGACCTTTCACTGTAAAAATTATGATATTGAAAACGACCAGTGCAACAAACTTAAAGGTGACTGTGTACCGGCCCGCAAGGGATGTGTACTGGAAGGCAGAATGGTCGTCAGCGACGAACTGGAAGAAAAAATACGAAAAATCAACGAGGAAACCGCAAACCCAAAAAATAGAAAATAAAGCAAAGCACAATCTGCATCATAGGTTGACCTTTTACAGCAACGTTCTGCGCGGGAACAGAAAAAGTCAGATTATTTTTTCCATGATTGCAGTTCTACAATATTTCCCTCCGGATCCCTGCAGTAGACAAGCATCAGATTGCCAACCCCGGCCACCTCTTTTTCCGTCACTTCACCCAATTTCTGTCCTCCATTCTGCAGGACAGCAGCCAGGGTGAAGGCCACATCATCCACTTCAAATGCAACATGCGTGTATCCGGTGACGTTTGCCATGATTGATGCATTATGCTGGGTTTCCTCGTAGGTGAATATTTCTAATGTCGGCCCAGTATCACCGTACCCTGGAAGAATCAGATGCACACCGCTCAAGGCAGCATTGTTCAACCCGGTTGCGCGATTCAACCACTTTCCGGAAAGATTGCGAACCGGTGGTTTGACTGTACAGGCAAACACCTTACAATAAAAATCAGCCAGCAGTTTCCAATCCTTTGCAGCTATGTTGGTATGAACAAATCGCATTTTCTTGCTTTGATCTCCAGTTCAAAATAATTTTGTGCAGGTTGCGGCGCTGCCTATAACGGCAGGATATGCACCTCTTCCCGTACGCCGTGAATGCCCCGGAGAAACAAGCCATTGCGTCCATCTATGGAGATGGGATCACCAAAATTTATTTGAAAATGGTTGATCTTAGCGCATTGTTTGGTCTCGATCACCTGCAGGTCGCGACAGCCGACCACGCAGGTTTTTTCCAGCCGGGTGGCCACCACCGAGGCATGCGAGGTCTGGCCGCCGCGGGCGGTGAGCAGGCCGTCGGCCATGGAAATTTCGCGAATGTCCTCGGGTACAGTATCCTGGCGGATTAAAATGAGTGTTGCATCCGGTTGTTCCTGTCTGAGCCGGTGGATGTTTTCTTCGGTAAAAACGGCAAGTCCGGACAGGGCAGATCCGCTTACTCCGATACCCCGGCCCAGGATATCTTCCTGGAGGAAATCTGAATCTTCAAATACGTTAAAGTGTTCTTTTTTCTTAATGGTGATCATGTCACGGGTCTGCAGGATATGCAGATCTTCCGGGTTGGGGCCCTCAAAGGTAAATTCGATTTCCTGCGGATTCCACTCCTTGGTGTAGACCAGATCACGGGATATTTCCAACAGGTGCTCGTAGATGGCTGGAAAACGCCGTTCCAGGGTTTTATCCACTGAGCG
>CAZQKF010000138.1:0-5858 GCA_964593645.1 uncultured Desulfobulbus sp. | reverse complement strand
CCGTGGCTTGACAGGTGCAGGGAAATCATGGCCCGGGGTTCGTAGTCGGCCATGAGGGAGCGCAGCCGCCTTGCACTTTTGAGCATCCTGTCCTGGTTCTTGAGCTCAGCCAGAACCGCCTTGTGCATCGTGACGGCCTTACTGACCAGGGGCTCAAGGAGTGCTTTTTCCTCGGAATTTAAATTTGAAAAGTCCGTTTGCCAGCTTATTCGGCGCAGCAGTAACCGTTGCTGGGCAAGCTCCTTGATACGCACGTCATCTGCCCCTTCCTTTTTTACCATCCTCAGCTTCATCAGCTGGACAGACAACCGGTCGACTTCAAGTTTAAGGGCGTGGTTGACTGCGGTCTGCATGAGTCGGCCTTGCTCTTCCTTAATGACGTCCCCGGCTGAATACCGGGCCAGAATTTCCAGCAGGGCCTTGCGTTTTTTTCTGACTGCTTTGAGATTTTTTTTCAGCTTGCGCAGATCTTTTGAACGGGCATGGATCGCCCAGATGGTCTCCCGCATTCCAGCCTGTTCCTGGCTGTGGCCACTGGAGGCAATAAGCAAAAAAGGTCGGGCCGGAGGATTGGTATGCAGGATATCGGCCAACTGCAGCAGGCCACTGATGGACAGCGCTTCATCGGCACCAGGGGAGCGGTCAGGCAGGAAACGACTGGAGTCGTAAAATGCCTCAACTGTGATCAACTCGCTTGCCTTTGCCTTGTCTGTGCCAGGGAAGAGGGCATAGATATTGCGGGCCCCAACCTGCTGCCAGCGGACTCGGGAACGGAGCCTGGCCTGCAAGTTTCTCATGGTGTCTGGTTGAATGCCGATTTCCTTGAGCTTCTCTTCGGGCAGCCAGAAACAGGGAAATTGAATTGGAGAGAGTTCCTGCTTTTCGGAAAAGGCATTATGACCTGGAGTGCCCCGGTTGATGTAAATAAGGGCAGAGGCACCGAGTGAGGCGGCATTGAGCCAGTTGCGGCCGGAGTTAAACTCCATGAGCACAATGGCACCTTCCACCTGTTTGCCGTTAAAGTCGGCAAGCTCTCCGGTGTCGACATAGATAAGCGGCCCGGAAATTCCCTGCTCAGGTAGATTCTCCGGGGTAATGGCATTGTAGAACAGGGGAGATACTGGAATGGCACGACCGTTTATCTCGAGCATTGAGTTGTTCGAGTGGAGCATGGGGACGAGAAAGTCCAGGTTGTCAAGCTCTGCCGGTTCTGCCGCCTGCAGACGTTCGGTGATATAGTCGGCCGCCCGACTGTTGCCTGTGCTACCGGTGGTACGATCACCAAGTGCGGCAAAAAAGTTGACGGTTTCCTGCAATGTTGTTTCATCGGCTGCAGTCGTGGCTGCCTTTGCAAGGTGGACAGCTGCCGGGCAGCAGAGGCAGAAAAGCAAGACAAACAGCAGAAATTCCGCCTGTTGTCTAAATTTTCTTCTCTCGGTGTCCAGCAGCCCTGTCATTCGATATTGCCCACCGAAATATTCATCTCATCGCGCTGCTCAATTTTGTCGATCAACCCGTCCCGAATCCAGATAACCTCATCTGAGACATTGAGCATCTTAAAGTCATGGGTTGCCGAGATGATGGTTACGCCCCGGTCAAGGCTCATCTGTTTGAGTAGGGAAATGATCTCCTCGCCGGTAGTAAGATCCAAGTTGCCTGTGGGTTCATCGGCAAGGACAATGGCCGGACTGTTGGCCAGGGCCCGGGCAACTGCCACCCGCTGCTGCTGCCCGCCTGAGAGCTCAGAGGGCTTGTGATTGTAGCGGTCTGCAAGGCCTACCTGGCGCAGTAGCTCCATGCCACGTTCAACGGCTTCATCCGTACCGGTACCGCCGAAGGTCATGGGCAGAGTGACGTTTTCAAGAGCCGTCATTACCGGAATAAGATTGAAGGTCTGGAAAATATAGCCGATTTTCCGGCAGCGCAGCCAGGCCAGTTCATAGGCGTCGAGCTGCGCAATGTCTACCTCATCAATAAACACCTTACCCGATGTTGGTTTGTCCAGACCGCCGATCATGTTGAACAATGTACTCTTACCTGAGCCGGACGGGCCCATGATGGAGATATAGCGGCCCGTTGAAATGGTCAGGCTGATGCCCTTCAAGACCTCCAGGGTATGCTTGCCCAGGTCAAAGCTCTTGGTGACATCCGTTGTTCGGACAATGGTGTGTTGCATGGAAGATTCTGGGTTCTTAATTATTGTTCGACCCGCATGGCCTCAACCGGGGCCATGCGGGCAGCGGTTATGGCCGGGTAGGTCACGCCGATCAGACTGAGCAGGCATCCCGTGCCGATCCCCTTGGCCGCGGTCAGCAGCAGGATTCCCAGGGGCAGTGAACTGAAAATTATCGGGCCGATGACCAGGGTTTGGCTGGCCATGGCGGCGATCAGGCCGATCAGGGCCCCTGCCACTGAGCCGACAAAACCCTGGATAATTGCCTCAAGCATGAACAGGCGCAGAATAAAACGATCCAGAGCGCCCAGACATTTCATGGTGCCGATTTCGCGAAAACGCTCGGTAACGGCCATCAGCTGGGCATTGACAATTCCGACCACGCAGACCAGCAGGGACAGGACAACCAGCCATTGCTGCTTCGCGGTTTCTCCGATACTGACGGCACCGGGCTCAACCATGTAGCCGGCTTTGATCAGGGTGTCTGTTGCACCCGGGGCTTGACTTTGCAGTACGCCGTTTGCTATGTCGGTTGTGGCCTGGACATAGCAGAGAAAGGCAACGGCAAGAACCAAACTTGTGGTCGTAATCAGGGATCTGAAAAATCGGGCCTTAATGGACTTATAGGCTATTTCAACCGAAGTGGAAAACGGCAGTGCGACCAGTCGCTGCATAAAAAATATTGAAGTGGCGTACAGGGGAAAAATTCTATAAAAAAATGAAAAAAATGCCTAAAATATGATAGCATGATCGGGATTCCATTCCAAAAGAAATATTAAGAAACAGTCCTGTTCTTCTTCGGGCCAGCCTTTTTTTCAGATCATTCGGGTCGTAAGGACAGGCGCTGCAACAGCAAACGGAGTGTTTTGTATGGAAGTTATTCTGGCCCGTCCCCGCGGGTTCTGTGCCGGTGTTAACCGGGCAATCACCATTGTCAACCAGGCTCTGGAAATGTATGACCCGCCCGTGTATGTGCTGCATGAAATCGTCCATAATACCCATGTGATCAGTGAACTTGCAGGCAAAGGAGCAGTCTTTGTTGAGCAGCTTGAAGATATTCCCTCAGGATCGGTGACCATTTTCAGCGCCCATGGCGTGTCCCGGGCTATCATGGAACGGGCTGACCTGCTTGGTCTGCGCACCATTGATGCTACCTGTCCGCTGGTGTCAAAGGTTCATCGCCGGGTCACCCGCCTAAACAAAATACAATACGATGTGCTGGTGATCGGCCATAAGGGCCATCCGGAAGTCGAAGGTACCTGCGGTCATGCCGCCGGTGCGGTGCATGTGGTGTCTTCGCCGGAAGAGGTCGCAGATCTTGAGGTCGCCGACATGACCCGGGTGGGTTATGTAACTCAGACAACGCTCAGTATTGACGATACTGCAGACATGCTTGATGCCATCCGGGCTCGTTTCCCTGATATTTCCGAACCTGAACGAACCGATATCTGTTTTGCCACCACCAACCGTCAGGGTGCTGTCCGGGAACTGGCAGGGATGGTGGATATGCTGCTTGTTGTCGGGTCAAAGAACAGTTCCAACTCCAACCGGCTGCGGGAGGTGGCGCATACCCGGGGGATCCCGGCTTATCTTATCGATCATGCAGGTGAGGTCGATCCGGCATGGCTGGATAATGTGGAGAGGATCGGCGTGACTGCCGGCGCCTCGGCCCCGGAATATCTAGTGGAAGAGCTGACGTCCTGGCTGCAGAAGCATGGTGCATCAACTGTAACATCCATGGAAGGAGAGGATGAACAGGTGCAGTTCGGTCTACCGGATCTCAACGTTTAAGGGGCTGCCTGCAAGGGTAGATAATGGAAAAATTGTTGAAATGTCAACAGGCATTTTTTGATTTCATCCTCAAAGAATGGTTGTTGACGGCATCGGTTACCGGTCTAGCCCTGACATCGGTCTATATCAAGCAGTTTCCCTCATATTCTTCCCAAGAGTTAGAGGTTCTGTTTCTCCTGTTTTCACTGTTTATTGCGGTGAATGGTCTTCAACAAAGTGGTGCCATAGCAAAGATTTCCCAGAGCATTGAACAGGGAAAGATGCTGCCGCTGAAATTGGTTGTAACCACATTTTTGCTCTCCATGGTTGTGACCAATGATATTGCCCTGCTTGTCCTTGTCCCGCTTACCTTGTCACTTACTCTTCACCGCAAGGGTATTCTGGTTATCCTTGAAGCGCTGGCAGCGAATGCCGGTTCAGCCTTGACTCCCTTTGGTAATCCGCAAAATCTTTTTCTCTATTGGTTCTATGGGATTACCCCCGGCACATTTATCAAAACGATCCTGCCGTTTTCAGCTGTCTTTTTGATACTTCTTGTTGTGACCACGCTTTTCGTTACAGTGGACAATGAGTCGGTAGCGTCTGAAAGCATACAACCCGTCAGCAAAACAGCCTATGTTTACGGCGTACTGCTTTTGGTTGTTCTCCTGACGGTTCTTCACTTACTGCCCGTTCTTACCGGAGGCGTAATCATTGGTTTTGCCGTGCTGTTTGACCGCAAAGCACTCCGGGTTGACTATGCCCTTTTGCTGAGTTTCTTCTTTTTCTTCGGCCTTGCGGAAAATATGAAAGTGGTGCTGGCTACTGAAATATCGCATTCCGGGCATATTTTTCTGCTCTCTGCCCTGGCAAGTCAGGTAATGAGTAATGTCCCGGCGACATTGTTGTTTTCTAAATTTACATCCAATTGGCAGGCATTGCTCTGGGGGGTAAACGCGGGAGGCTTTGGGAGCCTGTTCGGTTCGTTGGCAAATTTGATTGCCTACAAGATGTATGTCAGCCATAAAAGCGTCGATGATGCAGGCGTGTTTACGGTAACATTTTTACTGATGGGCTATGCGGCATTTTTTATTTCAATAGGGCTGTATTTTTTCGTGTACCGGACATGAAAAGGGCGTTTTCAGGAGAGAATAAGGTGCTGCAGATACGATACTGTTTACTGATCATGCTTTCTGCAGCAATTCCCGAAAGGTACAGGGGATCAGATTGGGCTGGTTTTTAATAGCCTGGAATAGGAGTGCTAGAAAGGCAAAAGCGTTTTCATTCATTCGCTCGTGATGGAGCATGAAGCCCATGCATCCACTTCCAAGAGCCACCCGGCATTCCGTTATCAGGTTATACATGCCTGCTGCAGGATCGGTTTCCCGCCGGGTGTGCAGGTCAATATTGATTTTTAGATCCGGCAACCCGGCAGGCGGAGGCGGTTGGACATTGATTGATCTGGACAGGGCAACAAAATCTAGTTCCTGTAGAACCCGCATGGTCACACCGCTGCACCTGTTCCAGGGCGGTGTGAAGACCGGTAGAAATAACCGGCCGAGAAGTTGTTCGAGCTGTTTTTTGCCTTCAAACAGATCCCGACGGATTTCCTTCTGCGACCTGCTCTCACCAAATTCATTCTTTTTTCCTGTTGTTTGGTGGTTGATATGGCTAAATCCATGTTGGTGCCAGCAAAATAAATCTTCTGCATGGGCCGGGGGCCTGAGTAAGTCCCAGGAGTTTTTGCTCAGCCACTTCGGCACCAGGGCCGGGCATAACGGCATGGTATACTCTGTGAATAACTCCATCATATGGCTGAAATTTGCATCCACTCCGCTGATATCATCGGCCCGAAAAAAGATTGGTACAGGCTGGGCAGCCTCGGCACAGAGATCTGCCAGATGCTGCTCCATAT
>CAZQKF010000137.1:0-5932 GCA_964593645.1 uncultured Desulfobulbus sp. | reverse complement strand
CGCAGCAGTTCTTCGGTTCTAGGCAGCAGCAGGGCGCCGGTGTGATACAGGCCGGAGACAACAAAATGGTAGTAGATAATCTGGGCCACGGCCAGCAGCTCGCCGATTTTTTCACCCTGGACAATAAAGCGGGCACGGGCGGTCTCCAGCAGGGGCAGGGTTTTTGCGGGTTGGAAGTCTGCAAAAACCAGGCCGCAGAACAGGGTGAGCCAGCCGTGTTCAAGCAGTTTTTGTTCCGGGATGGATGTGAGCAGGGTGAGCAGGGTTACTGTCCGGTTTCTGGCAAGCAGCTCAAGCCCTTCCCGCTGCAGGAGTTGTTCCATTGCGCTGTAATTGCCCCGGGCGGCATAGCAGGCAAGGGCTTTTTCAATAGCACCTTGCTGTAGATAATACTCTGCTGCTGTCTGGTTAATTTTGTCGATCTCAGCAGCAGGCAGTGTTGTTTTTGCCCTGTGCTGGAGGAACTCCTGGAAAAGATGATGGAAACGAAAGATCTGCTGCTCATCGTCTAAGGGATACACGAAAAAGTTGTCCAGCATCATTACGGTGAGCTTCCGGCCTATGTCTTCCCGGCCGGTAATTTTTTGGGCAAGATCAATGGGAATCTCTTTTAAAAAACAGATCTGGAGTAGAGGCAGGTGCAGTTTTTTGGGAATGTGGACAAAAATTTCATCACGAAAATAATGCAGCAGCTGCGGGGCAGTGAGATGTTCGGGCAGCAGTGATTGCTGCGCCTCTCTGCCGGCGGCAGGATGGGCGGCAAGGAGAATTCCCATAATCCAGCCGCCGGTTGCATTGCGCAGGTTTTCCGCTTCTTTGCGGCTGATGGTAATGTTCATGGTCTGCAGGAGCAGATCCTCGATTTCCGGCGGTGTCAGGCAGAGGTCGTCATTGTCGAGGTAGCAGATATTACTGCCATAGCGCAGTGTTTTAGAGTGCAGGGTCAGGGGGCGGCGGCTGAGCAGGACAAAATGCAGCCGCGGCGGGGCAGTGTCAATGATATGATCCAGCAGTCCACTGGCCAGGGGAGAGTTTTCGATAAGATGCATATCATCGAAAACCAGGTAGAAATCTCCGGCCAGAAAGGCATCAAGGTCGGCAAGCAGGATGTTGATGCAGCGGTTGAAATCCAAGGGCCCTATTTCGCCGGTACTCATGATTCGGTTCAGCTGCGGCGAGTTGAATCCCTGGAGCCTGCGGCTGAAATTTGCGGTCAGGGCGGCAAGCAGCAGTACAGGATCAGCGTCTTCCGGCCCCACCTGGTACCAGGCAAAACGGAGGTCAAAATGATCGAGCAGCTGGGCCGCCAGTACGGATTTTCCCTGGCCTGCCTGGGCCTCAATCACGACAACCTTTGCATTCAGGTCGGTGCTGCCGAGTTTGTCGCTGATCAGTTTGGATCGCAGCAGGCTACTGCGATCCAGCCGGGGCGGATAAAATTTATTGGATGGAATATCCTGCTGCAGATCAGACAGTGGCATGAGGTGTCCCCGGACGTTGGTTTGGTGGACGTATATCTCCAGTAGAGCAGAACAGAGGCCTGCCTGTCAAAAGAAAACCCGGAACATGGAAGTTCCGGGTTTGTCCAGCGCAGCTACTGTCGCGTCTCCGGTACACCCATTTTCTTGAGGATAAAAGCCAGAGGACAGAATTTGGTAAACCCGTATTGAAACAGGTTGGCCCCTATAAACAGGGTAAAGAATAAAAAGTATTTATGGACAAAGAGTGGGTTGTGGACGGGATCGACGCCTAAGGCCACACTGACCATAATAAACAGTCCTGCAAGGGTATGCACCCAATCGGTAACAATCATGTGAGTTCTCCTTTAATGAGAGGTATAAGGTTTTAAAAATTCCAGCGTACACCAACGTACGCATTAGTATTGTCTTGAAACCGGCCCCAGAAGGTGTAGTCATGTTCTCCCCGGAACAAATTGAATCCGCCGTCAAGTTGCCAGTTGTCATTGAGTTTATAGCTGAATTTGGGACGCACATAGCCGTCATTGTCTGAGGGAGAGTAGTAGACAAACAGAGACAGGATCAGGTTCTGGTTCATGAGCAGCTGGGTAAGGCGTGCCGTCAGCATGTGCCGGTTTTCGTCCCGGGCATGTTGTCCGGCGGGCAGGGCCTGCAGGTAGGTATCATACCGGTTGATTCGTTCCAGGTAGTACTGGAACCCGCCGGTCAGTTCATGGGCCAGTTCCCGTTCAAAGCCGACCATAAAACGATATTCCGAAGGGCGGACAGATGGATTGCTGCCGTTGTCGTCCTGGATTGAATCATAATAGCCTGCCTCAATATTGCCGATGCCGCCAAACATTGGCGAGCGGGCAGATGCCCCCCAGACATTGAGCCGGGGATAGGTGAGTTTTCCCGAGACCGGGTCGCTGCCCTCGGGTTCCTGCCAGAAGCCGGAGAAGCCGTACAGAGCGGCCTCAACACTACCGATTCTGCTGGACAGACGGCCGCTGATTTCAGCGTCGCTGAACCATCGGTTCGGACTGCTGTCGTCAAGAATCGCGTTACGGCCCGCCAACTGCCCGAGAAAAGGATTGTAGTACGACAGCCGTTCTCCGCTGACATATTCCGAGCCCTGGAAAAGCGGGGTGTACACGATATCAAGGGCATAGTCGCCAAAGAAGAAGCTGGTTTTGGCAATATTTGATGCCTGTTTGAGATATTCATCATCCCGGCCAATGAAAAACGACTGCCAGTCCTTGGGAAACAGGTCGTTGATAAAGAGCAGGTCACCGGTACCCCAGGTGGAGACCATGCGGCCCAACTTAACGTCCATACTGTCTGCGGGCGAAAAGAGCACGCTTACATCGCGGATGTCGCCGTTCACCTCTTCTGTAACCGCATCACCAATCAGATCTCCTTTGAATTTAAACTGAAAGGCGTCTAAATCACGATTGAGTTCCAGTCGCAGCCGCATGT
Source organism: uncultured Desulfobulbus sp. (assembly GCA_964593645.1). GTDB lineage: Bacteria > Desulfobacterota > Desulfobulbia > Desulfobulbales > Desulfobulbaceae > Desulfobulbus_C. Next base: position 2,996 of record CAZQKF010000137.1, on the reverse strand, counting down.
CGCCAAGCGACAGATCCTTTTCATGGGGATCATCTACAAGGCGCATGCCCCAGCGGGTTTCGCTGAAACCAGCCAGCTCCAGGCCGTAGGCGTCGTAGAGCCGGTCAATGGGCGAACTCTCTTCAGCAATTGATCCTGCAGGGGGCAGAATGCAGAACAACAGTAACGCTGCCGGCAGTATGTAGAGTCTTGGTGTCGGCATCTACTGTTATTTGCGAACCTCACGCGGCGGGCGGCGCAGGTAACGTTCACTGAAAATGTCTTCTTTCAGGCCGATGTCGTAGCGAATGGATTTGAATTCCGCCAGGGTGGTACTGCCTGCGGCAAGATCAGTTGCCCTGGAGGTGGTCACTGTGGGCACACCGTCAAACAGCTGAATTTCCAGGGCCTCAACAATACGGTATTCTTTATTATTTTTATCAAGATACACGGTCTTCATGGGCAGAAAGGTTGTCCTGTCTATCCAGACGGTATAGGAAGTAAATTCAACATTTTCCGGATATTTGGGTATGTTTTTTATAACATAAAATTTGTCAGTGGTTTCCAGTAGTTCATGGTCGTCCGCTTGTATTCCTCGCCCGGAAACGTCTTCATACAGGTAGTTTGAGCCGACAAATGAGGTTCGTTTATCCGAGGCGGCTATACGTTTGACCAGATCAAGGGCAGGCAGGTACAGCCAGCGGTCATCGTCTCGGTCAATATGCTTGTGCACCATAAAGACCATCTTACGCACGTCGCTTGGTTTTTTAAAATACACGAAAAAGAACTGTTCGCCGCCGTCTTCCTTGTCCTTGCGCAGGATGACAAATTCTCTTTTGCGTTCTCTTCCCTGTTTGTCGGTAATGGTCATGGTGACCGTGGCCCTGCCGTCATCTCCGGCGTAATAGGAGGCCAGGTTGGCCTTGTTGACAATGGCATCGGCATCAAGTGTTTCTGCCATGGTCGGGGTGGCGGCCAGCAGCAGGCCGGCCAGGAATGTTAGGAGCATTGTGCGTATCTTCATAAGTGACAATCCTTTGGTGATTGAAAAGGTAAACGTTCCATGAACACCCTGATGCACGCGCTCAAGTCCCCATATGTACGGGGGTATTATCTGATGCCTTGATCACGTCCAGCAAGGCGTCCCTGAAACGCTTACATCTCGAGATGTTATAAAGTAAAAAGGGTGTGGTTAATAAAGCGCTTACTTGAAAAGTATGGTGTTCGTTTCGGGCTTGATTTCAATACCTTGCCTCGTTGTATGTTTTGATTTCCTTTGCAAAGATCCATTTTCGCATGACTGTGAGCAGGGCCGGCAGCATCCAGAGCGTGGCCAGTCCTGAATAGAACATGATGGCTGCCAGGAAAACACCCACGGTCTGGTAGGGGATCAGAGGGGCAAACAGCAGCGGGGTAAAGCCAATGGAGATGACAATGATGTTCCTGAAAATTGCCCGGGCCGGCTCTTCAAACATCTCCTGAACTGCGACCGCCCAGTCTCCGGTTCGGGCCATGGTGGTGCGGGTACGCTGAAGAAAGTGGATGGCAAAGTCAACGGCCAGACCCAGGGTCAGGGAGGAGAGCACTGCAACCGGCATATCATAATCTTTGCCGATAAGACCGATCACGCCGTAGATAATGCCGATGGTAAAGGTCAGCGGGATCATGGCCAGCAGGCCCCAGATCGGCGAGCGGAACAGAAAGGTCATCATTAAAAAGACCACGACAAAGCTTGACAGAAAGGATTTCAGCATACCCGTGACCATCTTATCCTGCCAGACCACGTTAATATAGGTGAGTCCGGCCCAGTCACGAGTCAGTTCCACCGGCGGCGGATTGTCGGCAAAGTATTGCTCTACATCGCTTACAACCCGTTCCATGTCCTTGTTGTCACCGCTTTTCAGCTGCAGCCAGATATTGGACCGGCTGTAATCCGGGGTGACCAGATGCCAGAGATCATCTGGTTTATGGCTGTTCTGGTAGGAGATCAGGGTCTGGGCCACCCCGTTTATGGTCTCGGGGATGGAAAAGTGCGATCTGTCGCCGGCAAAGAGTTCTTTATGTACTTTCTTGACCACATCACTGACTGAGTTGGATTTGCCCACATCTCCCTGCTCAACCATATAGGCCTGCAGGTCAGAGATATAGTTGAGTAGATCCGGGCGCTTGAAGATTTCTTTCTGGTTGCGCAGCTGATCCAGTCCGTCTAACGCCGTGGACCAGCGGTCATAGGCAATGTCGTCATCCGGGGGCAGGGCATCAAGTTCCGCCTCCCAGGCCTGATTCAGTCTGTCGATCATCTCCTGGCCGGTCTTAGTCAACACCGTGGCCTCAAGGATCTCGTTGAGCACTTTTTGTCGGATAGCAGGTGATTCAGCCAGCCGCTGATCCAGATAGTCAGTCAGCCAGTCCGCAGCCTCCTGAGGGGCTAACCCCTCATTATTTCCGGCTAAAACGAGATAGGCCTCATAGGTGCCGCCGAAATGTTTGTTGAGTACCTGGTCGGCTATCCGAATCTCATGGCTCTTCTTAAACCATTTGACCGGGTTGTCATTGACCTGGATCATCAGGATACCCAGTACACCAATAGCCATGATGGTGATGTTAAAGGCGATTACCATCCAGGGAGAGCTTGATGACGTCCTGCCGATCCAGCGCAGATGCCTGTTGAGCAGTGATCGGTCAGTAGCAGGGTTTATATGTTCTTTGCTGCCGAAATTGGCTAGGCTGGACTCTTTGATCATCATTACATAGGCCGGTATAAAGACAATGGTGAGCAGCCAGGCCAGCATAATACCGATGGCAACAAAAATGCCGAATGCCTGCACCGGTGGGATCGGGGGAAAGGCCAGGGAGGCAAAACCTGCCGAGGAGGTGAGTGAGGTAAAGAGCATGGGTTTGAACAGATGGCCCATAACGTGCTGCATGGTGGCCTTGCGATCCCTGCGCTTCTGATACTTGTCAAAAAATTCCGACAGGATATGGATAGAGTCCACCACGGCAATGGGCATGATACA
>CAZQKF010000136.1:0-5943 GCA_964593645.1 uncultured Desulfobulbus sp. | reverse complement strand
AATCCCGCCATCAGCAACCTTGGCATCAGCAAACTCACACATCAGCTGCACAGCCCGTTCCATGGCATTTGCAATACCATTTGGATCGACTCCACGTTCAAATCGGTACGAGGCCTCTGAGGACAGGTTAAGATTGCGGGCCGTACGTCTGATTGAGACGGGATTAAAGCAGGCAGATTCCAGAAGCACCTCAGTGGTGGTATCGGTGACCTCGGAGTCAAGCCCACCCATAACGCCGGCCACGGCAACAGGACCTTCCCCGTCACAGATCATGAGCATTTCAGGACTCAGAGTACGCTCGGTTTCATCAAGAGTTGTAAACGTTTTTTCGTCTGCCCGGGGACAGCGGACAGTAATGGAGGCGCCTGCAAGTTTATTAAAATCAAAGGCGTGCAGAGGCTGACCATACTCGAGCATGACGAAATTTGTAATATCAACAATATTGTTGATGGGCCGCATACCTACAGCCATCAGCTGCCGCTGCAGCCACCAGGGTGAGGGTTTGATGACTACACCAGTTAGTTTTCTGGCCGCATATCGTGGACAGAGTTCCGGATCTTCAATGGTTACGGAGAAATCGACCCCGCTTCCATCCAGTACCGGAGTTTCAGTTACAGGCGGCGATATTTTCTGGTTGGTAATCCCAGCAACTTCCCGGGCTACCCCCAGTACACTTGCACAGTCGGAACGATTAGGGGTGAGATCGATCTCAACCATTATATCATCAAGGTCAAGCACCTCTTTCAAGGAAAGTCCGGAGGCAAGGGAGTCATCAAGCTCCATGATGCCGGCGTGATCTTCACTGATACCGAGTTCGCGCCAGGAGCAGAGCATGCCCATGGAGACCTCGCCGCGAACCTTTGCCTTTTTGATCTTATGGCCGTCCGGCAGACGCACACCGGGCCGGGCAATGGCGGTAACAAGACCTGCACGGACATTGGGTGCACCGCAGACAATGGGTATGGTTTCGTCACCAACCTCGACTACACACAGGCTTAACCTGTCAGCATTGGGATGTTTCTGCACGGAAAGGACTTTGGCCGTAACTATTGCATCAAGACCTTGATACAGTGCCTGGACAGCATCAACCTCAAGACCGAGCATTGTGAGCCGGTCGGCCAGCTGATCCGGGGCCAGTCCGTCAAGAGAAACATACTCACTGAGCCAACTGAGGGTGAATTTCATGGGATTATTTTCCTGTTAAACACTGTCGAACCTGAATCGTGCTGCCGGGGGTTCACTGCAGATTCGATTAAAACTGTTTGAGAAAGCGAAGATCGTTTTCAAAGTACAGACGGATATCGTTGATGCCGTACTTGAGCATGGCAATACGCTCCACCCCAAGACCAAAGGCAAACCCTGAAAACTCGTCCGGGTCGTAACCAACCATCTTCATGACCTCGGGGTCAATCAGACCGGCACCCAGAATCTCTATCCAGCCAGTGCGCTTGCAAACCCTGCAGCCGGAACCGCCGCAAATTACGCAGGCGATATCAAGTTCGGCACTGGGTTCGGTAAAAGGGAAAAAGCTGGGCCGAAAACGAATGGGCAGATCTTCACGGAACATCCGATGAATAAAAGAGGTCAGAACCCCTTTAAGATCGGCAAAGGAAACATTTCGGTCGACCAGAAAGCCCTCAACCTGATGAAACATCGGAGTATGAGTAATATCGGAATCGCAGCGGTACACGTTACCCGGAGAGCTATAGCGCAGAGGCGGATCTTGATTCTCCATGATCCTGGCCTGCATGGGCGAAGTATGTGTCCGCAGCAAAATGGAATCTGACACATAAAAGGTGTCGTGCATGTCCCGGGCAGGATGGTGCTTGGGGATGTTGACCGCTTCAAAGTTGTAGTGATCCGTCTCGACATCAGGCCCTTCGGCCACGGCAAAACCCATGCCTTCGAACACGCTGCACATCTCTTCCATCACCTGGGTGATGGGATGCAGTTTGCCAAAGGGCAGAGAGCGACCGGGGAGACTTAAGTCCACATCTTCGGCAACAGCACTGCCTCCGCTTTCAAGCACATCTTTCTTGTCCTGAAAGAGCTCCTCAACACCTTTTTTGATGCTGTTGGCCAACTGACCAAGTCTTGGCCGATCCTCTTTTGAGACCTTGCCAAGCTGCTTCATGGTTGAGGAGAGCAAACCCTTGCGGCCAAGAAATTTCACCCGAAATTCTTCCAGGTGCGCTTTCTCACCAACTGCTTGCAGAGCTTTTTCAGCCTCGGCCTTAAGCCTCTGCAGTTCGTTTTCCATTACGCTCTCAAGCGGTCTGCAGACCGGCAGCCTTCACAACCTCGGTGAATGCGGCAGGGTCAACAATAGCTAAGTTGGACAGAACCTTACGGTCAAGTTCAATCTCAGACTGTTTTAATCCATGGATAAATTTGCTGTAATTAACGCCGTTTAAGTTGGCGGCTGCATTGATACGGGCAATCCACAGACGACGAAAATTCCGCTTATTAGTCCGACGATCTCGATAGGCATAGCAAAGGGCCCGGTCGACAGCCTCTGTAGCTGTACGATACAAACGGCTTTTGCCGCCCCGGTAGCCTTTGGCCATCTTCAATACTCTATTTCTTCTACGGCGGGCCTTAAACCCGCGTGTTACGCGTGGCATGATTCTACTCCAGTGTATTCTCTACAATAAGTTTTCGCTTTCTCTTTACAGGTACGGCAGCATACGCTTTACAGCCTTGGTATCAGCGGCATCAATAAGGCCGGATTTACGCAGGTTGCGTTTGCGTTTCGTGGATTTCTTCGTCAAAATATGAGAGGTAAAGGCTTTACTGCGACGGATTTTTCCGGTGCCTGTAGCCTTGAACCGTTTGGCCGCCCCCCGGTTGGTTTTCATTTTAGGCATGATGTACTCTCCTTCTATGCACAGGGGATAACCCTGTATCAGTAAATTGTGTGTAAATGTTTACTCTGCTCAGGCCTTGGGGCCGACAAACATAACCAGCTGCCGACCTTCCATTTTAGGTTCCTGCAGGATAACGCAATCTTCCCGCAGTGCATCTGCAATCTTGGTGATTGCTGCCAGGCCAACGGACTGGGCATATATAATTTCCCGGCCGCGAAAACGCATGGTTACTTTGACCTTGTTTTTCTGGCTCAGGAATTTCTTAATTCTCTTGATCTTAAAGTTCAAATCATGGGTTTCGGTTTTGGGCCGAAACTTGATCTCTTTTGTTTCAACAACAGTCTGCTTTTTCTTTGCCTCCTGCTGCTTTTTCTTCAGCTCATACCGGTACTTGTCAAAATTCATTACCCGGCAGACCGGCGGATCAGCCTTTCCGGAAACCTCAACCAGATCCAGATTTTGATCATATGCAATATCCAGGGCTTTTGCCGTGGGCACAACACCAAGCTGCTGTCCGTCTGCATCCACAAGCCGTACCTGTGGGTACCGGATAGCCTCGTTTACCTTAACCTTAATCTCTTGCTTCTGGGGAAGTTTCCTGCCTCTTCGTTTAATGTCCAATCCTCCTGCTGATTCTAAACATGCAGCCTGCGTATCAGGCTATTCCTATTTCGCACTCACGACGCACCATATCGACAAATTCCTGCGGCGACATGGGCGGCAAATTATCTCCATTGCGCTTGCGCACAGTGACGGTGCCATCTTCTTTTTCACGCTCACCGATAATGAGCATATAGGGCACCTTCATGATCTGGGCTTCGCGGATCTTATAGTTGAGCTTTTCATTGCGCAGATCCTCATCAATCCGGACACCTGCAGCACGCAGAACAGCAAAAATCTTTTTGCAGTATTCTGCCTGATCATCGGTAATATTCATGATCCGGGCCTGTTCTGGGGCCATCCACAGCGGAAATGCTCCCGCATAATGCTCGATCAACACACCAATAAACCGTTCAAGAGACCCCATCAAGGCCCGGTGAATCATGATCGGCTGATGGGCACCGCCGTCACTGCCGGTATAGGTCATCTTGAAACGTTCAGGAAGATTAAAGTCAACCTGAATGGTGGAACACTGCCAGGATCGTCCAAGCTGATCCTTAATCTTTATATCAATTTTCGGACCGTAAAAGACACCTTCACCCGGGTCAATCTCATAGGACAGACCTTTTTTGTCCATGGCCTGCTTCAGCGCTTCAGTGGAAAGTTCCCAGTGTTTATCGCTGCCCACATATTTTTCAGGCCGGGTAGAGAGATACACATCATAATCATCAAAACCAAAGGTCTTGAGAATATGGAGATTGAGATCAATGATATTAAAAATCTCATCTTCAAGCTGATCCGGTCGACAAAAAATATGGGCATCATCCTGGGTAAAACCACGCACTCGCATAAGGCCATGCAACGCACCTGTACGCTCATACCGGTACACAGTGCCCAATTCACACCAGCGAATGGGAAATTCCCGGTAGCTGTGCTTGTTCGCATTGTAAATACCAATGTGAAACGGACAGTTCATGGGCTTGAGCTGATAGGCGACCTCGTCGATCTCCATGCTCGCGTACATGTTTTCCCCGTAAAAATCCAGATGGCCCGAGGTCTTCCACAGATCCTGACGGGCAATATGGGGGGTATACAGTAACTCGTATCCGTTTTTATAATGCTCGTCTTTCCAGTAATCCTCAATCAATCGACGCAACTGGGCTCCACGCGGCTGCCAGAGGATCAGGCCAGGGCCGACTTCATCCTGAATAGTAAATAACCCCAGCTGTTTGCCAAGCTTTCTATGATCGCGCTTTTTAGCCTCTTCCAGCCGGTTCAGATATCTTTTCAGCTCTTTCTTATCAAAAAATGCAGTGCCGTACAGTCGGGTGAGCATGGGATTTTTTTCATCACCACGCCAATAAGATCCGGCAACACGCAGCAGCTTAAAGCTCTTGAGCCATGAGGTGTCGGGTATATGCGGTCCACGACAGAGATCAATAAACTCACCCTGCTGATACAGAGATACGGTATCCGTATCCATGTTTTTCAGCAGTTCAACCTTATACACCTCGCCCTGTTTCTCAAAAAACTCGATGGCTTCGGCTACCGACAGCTCGCGACGTTCAAAGGGAAGCCTGGCCTTGACGATCTCCGCCATCTTTTGCTCTATGGCCTCAAAATCGTCCGGCGTAAAGGAAACCTTACGATCAAAGTCGTAATAATAGCCATCTGCAATGGCCGGGCCGATGGCAACCTTGACATCTTGGCCAAACAGCTCTTTCACGGCCTGTGCCATAATATGGGCACTTGAATGACGGAGGATCTGCAGCCCTTCATTCGATTTCATACCGATGGGTTCCAGAACCGAATCTTCTACCAGCGAGGCAGACAAATCCACTGCCGTGCCGTTGCACAGCACAGCAACGGCCTGCTTGCGCTGCTTATTGGAAACCAGTTCCTTAAGAGCATCAAGGACTGTCGTTCCGGCAGGAAGGATTTTAGGCTCCCCTTCGGGTATGGAGACTGTAATTTCGGTCATGATTCCTGTTAAAAAGTAAAGGCTAACGGGCCGGGACAGCAAAGTCCGACTCTTAGCCTTTATCACTAAACTGGTAGGCGCGGGCGGTTTCGAACCGCCGACTTCTACCGTGTCAGGGTAGCGCTCTCCCCCTGAGCTACGCGCCTGTAGAGGTCAATATTTTGCTTAAGAAGATACTATTAATTTATATATATGAAAAACGCAACTCAAATACCAGCAAACAGGCCCCCTGTCAAGATAAATAAGGTTATCTTCAGGTACCTGCGCCCCTCAATCTTCCGACAACCTTGCAAATTTTTCTATATAGACTGGATCAATGGACTCAAGGGCCTCTTCGATGAAATCAGCCGGAATATAGGCCAGATTAGATTAAAAAGGCCCCCCGCATAAAAAAAGGGACTCAGCCATAAATGACTAAGTCCCTGTTTCTACTGGCGGGGTCGACGAGACTCGAACTCGCGACCTCCGGCGTGACAGGCCGGCATTCTAACCAAC
>CAZQKF010000135.1:0-5949 GCA_964593645.1 uncultured Desulfobulbus sp. | reverse complement strand
ACAGAGATTAAATTAAGGCGATAAGAGCTGGGCGGCTTCATTCCATCAGACAGCACATCAACCGCAGCATTTTTTATATTTTTTTCCGGAACCACAGGGACAGGGAGCATTGCGGCCGACCTTGCCGGACGGCGTTCCGGCAGTGGACAACGCATCCATTCTTTTAAGATCACGCACTCTGCCGTAACGGGTAAGCGTAGTTATAACAGAGGGCATGCCTGCCAGCAAGTTGACTACTGTATCACTTGCTGTCGGATCAAATGCGTCTTCGCTCTGCCAGGTGTCTGGAATTTCATCGGGTCGGGCCAGAGAGTGCACATAAAAAAGGCTCAGACTGACATCCTCAAGTTCCTCATTATGAATAAAGGGTTCTTCTTCGGAAAGCCAGATATCATAATGCTGTTTCAAGGCTTCATGGAGACCGTAAATCCATTGGTATAGTCCATCAAGCTTATCATTATCAAGATTTGCGTACGAAAAGGGAAATTCAAGTATATCAGCGTGGAGCTGCTGGAGGAACCAGTTGTACAGGGTACTGAAAAAATTGATATAGGCTAAGAGTTTCTCTTCCTCCATATCCGGTATTTCTCCGCCGTACATCTCCGGTATCCAGGACAGCGGGGACTGGACCATGGGCGTTATAACCTTACCGTACATATAGCCGCAGGCCGCAGGCCATGGGTACGGTCATAACCTCGTCCATCTCATCCCGGGGAGCCAGTATCTGCTCCATTTGTTTCCAGTCTACCGAACCAAGTAACGTACTCTGCCAGTCCGTCATAATGTCCTCTCCCGGATCATTTACAGACAATGTTAAAAATTAGAGCTGTGCTGCCTTATGCAGAGCAGCAAGGGTAGTCTCGCGCTGGCTATCACTGAGATTTACCGGTACTTGGTATACCAGGGTTCGACTCATCAAGGCACTGGATGCAGGCAAAGATTCAGGATCATAGATAAATCTTCGTTTGCCGTGGGCATTAAACGGCCAGCCGTTATGACAGAGGGTTTTGCCGCCAATCAGGTGTTCCCAGGCCGGATAAAAATGCCAGCTGTTTTCAGCAAAATTAATGGCCCCGGCTTCGTTATCACGCAGTACCTGATTGACAGCTGCAGCCTGTGCCGCATCCGGCAGCATAAAGGCAAAAAAGGTTGCTGAATCACCGTCTTCATCCAGAATCTCCCGAAAGCTCACCCCGGCAATTTGAGATGCCGCCTCTTTAAAAATTGCCTTATTCCGGCGCTGAGAAATACACATACTATCAAGCTTGGCAAGCTGGGCAAGCCCCATGGCTCCCTGCAGTTCCATCATACGGTAATTAAAGCCGACAAAGCTGCGCCCTTCCCCGCCACGACCTCCGGGATTTATAGCGTGATCATGGCCATGGTCATGATACTCAGAGCAGTTACGCCATAAGGGCTCATCATTGCTGATAATCATCCCGCCTTCTCCGGTGGTCATGGTTTTGACCGAATCAAAGGAGAACGTACCACAGGTACCAAAGGTACCAAGATGCCGGCCATTTAACCTGGCCCCGGCTGCCTGGGCAGTATCTTCAAGTACAGGGATGCCGTGTTTATCGGCAATGGCTTTGATTTCCTGAATCCGGGCAGGTGCGCCCATCATGTGAACCGGAATAATGGCCTTTGTTTTATCGGTAATTTTTACGGCAAGATCATGAGGATCCATATTCAACGTCTGATCCACTTCGGTAAAGACAGGCACGGCGCCAATATCAAGAATAGCCTCCCAGGTGGCGACAAAGGTAAAGCCCTGGGTAATGACTTCATCACCGATACCGACACCCATGGCGGCCAGTGCCACTTTAAGCGCGGCTGTTCCCGAGGTCACGGCCTGGGCATGTGCAGCCCCGGTAAAGTCTGCAAAGGCCTGTTCAAACTCACGAACCTTGTAGACGCCGTTACGCTGGTCACCAAACTCATAGCGAAACAGAACACCGGTATCAAATACTTCCAGAACCTGCTGTTTTTCCTCTTCACCAAACACTTCAAAACCAGGCATAGCGCACCTCAAATATATATTTTTTTTCTAATTTTATTGTTCTCATCACAGAGGAGAATGGCCGGAGCGAAATTTTCCAGCTCGCTGTCGTCATAGCCTGCGTAGGTCACGATAATAATCAGGTCGCCAATATGACCTTTACGGGCGGCAGCCCCGTTTAATCCAATAATGCCGGAACCTGCCTCACCTTCGATGGCATAGGTATCAAAACGCTCGCCGTTATTGATATTATACACTTTGACCCGTTCAAAGGGGATAATACCTGCTGCATCCAGGAGATCACGGTCAATGGTCAAACTGCCGTCATAGTTGAGATCCGCCTCGGTAATGGTGGCCCGGTGAATCTTAGACTTAAGCATTATTCGCTGCATATCTTCATTCCCACATTTTCTTCAATTGAAAGATGTTGTTGAGCCGGTCTCGAGGAATCGGTTTTAGGCCTGGCCACTCTTTTCCGGCAGGACATATCCGTTATCAATCAGCCGTACCCTGCCGCTGATTGTCACAGCCAGGGCAAGAACGGTCTCCCGATCCACTGTGGAAACAGGGTGCAGGGTGGACTGGTGAATAAAGCTGATATACTCCACAGACGCATCCGGATAGGAGATAATACGTTTCCTGACAGCAGCGGTTAACTGCGCAGTATCAAGATCTCCGGCAGCTGCCATCTGCCGGGCAAGGGTAAGAGCACGAGAGAGACTCAATGCAGATTTCCGCATTCCGGAATCAGTCAGGTAGGTATTGCGGGAACTCATGGCCAGACCATCAGCTTCACGGACAATGGGATGACCGATAATCTCAATCCCCATGTTCAGATCCGTACACATTCGGCGAATCACGGTAAGCTGCTGGAAATCCTTCCGGCCAAATACCGCCAGATCCGGCCGGACTATATTAAACAATTTTGTGACCACAGTGGCCACACCGGTAAAATGACCGGGCCGGTCTGCGCCGCAAAGAGTATCCGTCAATTCCCTGACCACAACAGAAGTTCGTGCGTCTTCCGGATACATGTCGCCCGCCTCGGGCACAAACAGCACGTCAGCCCCGGCTTCTGCCGCCAGTTTCATGTCCCTGTCAAAGTCCCTGGGATAACTGTCCAGATCCTCTTCCGGGCCAAACTGAGTAGGATTGACAAACAGGCTGACCACAACCGTATCAGCACGGCGGCCAGCCAGGCGCATCAGACTGAGATGACCCTCGTGAAAAAAACCCATGGTGGGGACAAAGCCTATGCTTCTGCCCTGCCCGGCCTGCTGTCTGGACCATGCCGTCATCACGGCAAGATCCCGAATTATTTTCATTACTGCTGCAGACGATTCAGGGCGGCCCGTACCATGGTTCGGGCCGGATCATTCTGCTGCGGCTGGGTTCCTTCACTGGTGGTTAGCGTCAGATATTGCTGATACATTGCCGCAGCCTGCTCTTTCTTACCCTGTGCCTCATACACCCGGCCAAGGCTCCTGACTGCTTCCTTTTCAAACCCTTTAAATACTTTCAGTGCCAGGTAGGCCGCAATGGCTTGTTCCGGCTGTTTGTCCTGTTCATACAGACCGCCGAGGTCAACCAGAACAAGCGGTTTAAGCAGGTTCTCATCAGTCAAACTGCTGCTGATTGCCGTTAATTTTGCAATAGCTGCCTTTATATCACCGGCCTCCTGGTCAAGATGGGCAAGCTCAGCCCGACTCCAAACTGCAGATGGAGTAGAACCAAACGAGTCCGCAACTTTTTGCAGGGCAGCCTTTTTGGCATCACCAGCAAGCATTACAGCCTGATCATAAGCCATGCTGGCCTTGTTCATGGTGTAGCTGCGATACGAGCCGTACAGAGAAATAACGGTCACAACAGCAAACGTAACCCCGACGACTATCCAGATGGTGCGCTGATTTTTGCGCAAAAAATCGGTCAAAGCCGGGGGAAGATTTAACTGGTCAAGGACACCGGAGGTCTCAACTGCGGCAGTCTCTTCAATATGCTTCAGATCAAAGGCACTCTCTTGTTTAGCCATGTATTTCTCTTACGTTTATGGTTATGCTGCCGCTCGATAGTATGCTGACGGCAAAATTCCTGTCAACTCCCCTTGCGCTTAGAGGTTTCAACCATTAATTATACCCTTGAATCCTGAAAAATGCATTAACCTTTTCCGGAGTATTACCTGGTAACCCAATACGTCGCGCCCTATGAGTAATCAAAAAATATTTAGTGTTGCCGAACTGACTGCTGCCGTAAAAAGCATGCTGGAGGGGCGTTTTCCCTTTATCAATGTAGCTGGAGAGATCTCCAATCTCAGGCGGCCCGGATCCGGCCATATTTATTTCACGCTCAAAGATGACCGGGCCCAGGTCAAGTCAGTACTATTTAAAATGCAGCAACGATATCTGGAAAAACTTCCCAGAGACGGCCAGATGGTGGTCTGTCGGGGCAGAATCTCAGTCTATGAGCCCCGGGGGAACTATCAGCTCATTGTCGATGCCATGGACTTTCACGGGGCCGGCGCACTTCAGCTGGCCTTTGAACAGCTCAAGCAAAAACTTGCAGTAGAAGGCCTCTTTGCCACTGCAGAGAAAAAAGAACTCCCTGCCCTGCCCCGCCACATTACCCTGATTACCTCACCTACTGGTGCAGCTGTCCATGATTTTATCCGGGTAGCACAAAACAGATATTCGCAGATCAAAATCAGTGTGTATCCCGTGGTCGTGCAGGGAGAGGCAGCAGCAGGCGAGATATGCAGGGCTCTGGTTGACATCAACAGCCAGGTCGACACCGACATCATTGTCCTCTGTCGTGGCGGCGGCTCCATTGAAGATCTGTGGGCATTCAACGATGAACAGCTGGCCCGAACAATCCGTGACTCAGCTATCCCCGTGGTCAGTGCAGTGGGTCATGAAATTGATTTTACCATCGCTGATTTTGCTGCAGACCTTCGTGCTCCGACTCCAAGTGGAGCCGCTGAGATGCTCCTGCCCGACAGTGATGCCCTTGCCGGCCGAATAGATGAACTGGCACACAGAATTCACCATACCATGCGATCCCAGCTTGAACGCTGCCAGGGACAACTGGTTCTGTACAGGCAGCAATTGTCCAGTGCCACCCGGCCCATTGACACCCTGATGCTGCGTCTTGACCAGTTACGCGGCAATCTGGAGCAGGCAATACACAACATCTTAGCAGATGGCCAGACGCAATTAAACACGCTGGAAAATCGGTTGAAGCACAGTAACCCGTTGCAGGTTGTGCGTCTGCATCAACAGACAATCCAGACTCTGCGACAAAGACTTGACCAGAGCACCGACAGGATACTCCTTGAAAAAGAGCAGGGCCTCATTCGAAGCAGCGGCCTGCTGGATGCGGTCAGTCCGCTGGCCACCCTGGCCCGCGGATATGCCATTGCCCGAAAAACAACCACCCGAAAAACCGTAATCACCCATAGTACGCAGGTGGCAAAGGGAGAGACAATTGAAATCATCCTCCACCAGGGCTGTCTGAAATGCCAGGTGCTGGCACCAGATACAGACGCCTCCTGAGAATTCCCCATAATGCCGACCACCATGAACTCTTCACAAAAATTTACCCTTAATCAGGAATACAGGGTCGAAAAATTCGACAATGAAATACTCATGTATGCTGTTTCCAGCACAAAAGGTATCTATCTAAATGAAACGGCCTACCTGGTATGGGAGATGTGTGCGGATGATCACACTACTGCTGAAATAATTGACCTGCTTAAGCAGGCGTATCCCCAGCAGAGTGCAACGATTGCTGAAGATGTTTCCGCAGCGATTCAATCACTTGTTGACAGCGGTGCCCTGATTGCCCACGGTGAGTAAACCAAACAGCTGCACAGTCGGCCTGAGCAATCAATTTGTCACCATCAACAGTTCTGGTTCACAAGCGCGGCACATTGTTGATTTTCTCTGCCGCGATCTGCA
>CAZQKF010000134.1:0-5963 GCA_964593645.1 uncultured Desulfobulbus sp. | reverse complement strand
GCGGGCAGGCCGTAGCCCATGGTGCCCAGGCCACCGGAGCTCAGCAGGGTGGGCGGTTCGTTGAATTTATAGAACTGGGCAGCCCACATCTGGTTCTGACCGACCTCGGTGGTGATAATAGCATCGCCACCGGTCAGCTTGTTGAGCATCTCAATAACAAATTGCGGCTTAATAACGTCACCCTCGTCCTGATAGGCCAGCGGGTGCTTGTCGTTCCATTCATTGACCTGCTCAATCCACGGTTGGTGTTTTTCCGCCATGGCAGCACCGTCAAAGTCCTTGGAGTCATCAAGCCAGGAGTTCATGGCCCGCAGCGCATGTTTGCAGTCGGCAACTATGGGAATATCAACATCAACATTTTTTGAAATAGAGGTGGGGTCGATGTCAATGTGGATGATTTTGGCATGGGGGGCAAAGGCGTCCAGGCGACCGGTGACCCGATCATCAAAGCGGGCACCCACGGCAATCAGCAGATCGCTCTTGGCCACCATCATGTTGGAAGCATACGATCCATGCATACCCAGCATACCCATGGACAGCGGGTTGGTGCCGGGAAAGCCGCCAAGGCCCATCAGGGTCATGGTGACCGGGGTCTGTGTTTTCTCTGCAAGCTCGGTCAGTTCCTTGCTGGCATTGGACAGGATAACCCCGCCGCCGACATAGAGTACGGGCCGTTTGGCCTTTAAAAAGGCTTTGCAGGCCTTGGCAACCTGGCCCGGATGCGGCTCTACATTGGGCTGGTAGGTCTTCATCTTAATCTCTTTCTTTTCCGGAAAAGACATCTTGGAGGCAACAACATCTTTGGGCAGATCGATCAGAACCGGGCCGGGGCGCCCCGAGGATGCCAGGTAAAAGGCCTCGCGCAGGGTTGAAACCAGCTCGTCGGGATCACTGACCAGGTAGTTATGCTTGGTGCAGGGACGGGTAATACCGACAATATCCACTTCCTGGAAGGCATCGTTACCGATCAACGCCCTGGGTACCTGACCGGTCAGGATAACCAGGGGAATTGAGTCCATGTAGGCTGTGGCAATGGCGGTTACACCGTTGGTGGCACCGGGGCCGGATGTGAGTAGAGCCACGCCGACCTCGCCGGTAGCCCTGGCATAGCCGTCAGCCGCATGTACAGCCCCCTGCTCGTGCCGGACAAGCAGATTCTTGATGTCGGAGTCCATCAGTTCGTCGTACAGATCGATTACCGCACCACCTGGAAAACCAAAAATGGTATCAACCCCTTCTTCCTGCAGGCATTTTATGATGGCCTGTGAACCTGTAATTTTGCTCATCGGATATTCCTTCCTTCGGTTTGTCGCCCGGTCAAGGCCGTGCGCTGAGTCGTACACTCAGTATTATATTAAATGAGAATAACAACAGAGTATATAATTCTTGAAAACCACTGTCAAGGATGAAACGGGTGTGATCGGGGCAGGATAAGAACTTTTCCTAAAAATACTAAGGTAGGATATACTCTATAGACAATTGAAGAATCCCGAATACTCTTAAAGGTTCTGCACTTCGAAATTCTTAAAAAGACAAGTGCAGAAAAAATTTATTCTCCACCGCGTACCGGCCAGACCAAGGCTGATTGTAGATTCCAGCTTTTCTGGTACACTATTCCGCCGGTAGAAATGTTGACAACCCAGCCAACACCCATATCATAGAAAGCCGCACTGTATGAGGAACTCCAGTAAAAGTCTCGTTCTACGTTGTCAAAGGGATGGCCGGTCGGTAACGCGGGATCTGTTTGGGAAAGGTCAACCAGGCTCAGTAGCTCTGAGCGGTTAGGGAGGCGCCAGTCATCATAGAGAATCGCTCCACCGCATTTCGTCCGGAGCATTGTTCCATCATCACGAAAAAAAGTTCCGCCGCTGTTTAACCCGGTAATAAAATCAAAGGCATGTTCCCGGGAGACTTTTCCATCACCGTAGATGTCGTAATCTATTTCCTCACCAACTGCATTGGTATCATCATGGTCAAAACCGGGAATGTCAGAGTGCATGCAGTTGGTATCTTTCAGCCACATCAGCCCTGTAAGATGGTCGGTTACCGTACCGTTACCATTATCCGTAAAGCGGGGTACGGGCCAGGGGGCACCTTTTTGGAATTCGCCATCCTGCCCGGTTCCTGTACAGTCAACCAGTGTACCGGGAAAGTTGCTGTAACACTCAGATTGGCCGGTTCGGGCAACTGTAAAAGACGTGTTTTTCATGAGTGGCACGACGATAACTTTATCCGCGCCTGACACCAGGGATGCATGAAAAAAAATACAGAAAAGAACGCTCATTGCGAGTGTTTTCATAACATTGCTCCTGTTAATCTGTCAGTGTTCTGATTTTTTTTCCAGCCTCTTGAACGGAGAAATTGTTTCATGGTAACTGTTCAGCTGGTGGTTATGCAAATTTTCTGCACCAACCTGAACGGTTACGTTTCATGAACAAGTCAATGTCTTTAACTATCTATAATGCCGTGGAGAAGATAATGCAAGTGGTGTTGATATTTTTACCGATTATACAGCTGTGTAGATGATGAGTAAAGAGCCGGTAAGCTCTCAGGGGGAGAATATTTTTGCTCTTTTACTTGCCGGTAACATAAGGAAAGCCCTGCCGGGCCCAGTCATAGACGCCGTAGCGGAGGTTGTAAATGCGCTTAAAGCCTCTGTTAGCCAGGATCCGCGCTGCCACGGTTGATCGGTTTCCGGTGGCACAGTAGACAAAAATATCCTCATATTTTTTTGCTTCCAGTTCACTGATGCGGGCCTGGAGTTCCTGGATGGGAATCAGGTAGGTGCCCTTGATATGCAGTTGCTCATACTCTTTCGGGGTGCGTACATCCAAAATAAACGGATGCAGGTTGGTCAGGATTTCGGCGGCCTCGGGTGCAGTGACCGGAGTATAGTTTGGCCGAACCAGCTCAATCACTGTAATCTTGCCGGATGCTTCGCCCAGGGTGAATGCGTAGGTACCGGTGGACTTCATCTTGAAAAATGGAGATTTATCCGGACTTGCTGATACCAACCCTTTATACTTCAGTTCAGGCAGGGAAAATTCGAGCTGGGC
The DNA here is from genome assembly GCA_964593645.1 of uncultured Desulfobulbus sp. Lineage (GTDB taxonomy): Bacteria > Desulfobacterota > Desulfobulbia > Desulfobulbales > Desulfobulbaceae > Desulfobulbus_C. The sequence continues at coordinate 2,907 of CAZQKF010000134.1, read as the reverse complement.
AAAGGTGTCAGGATATTTGAACTTTATATAATCTCCGCGGTATACGGTAAGTTTGATATTTTTAGCGGCAGGGTCAATGGGCAGCACGCGATACCCGGTAATGATTGTACCGGATATCAGGGCATCCTGGCCGGCCTGGCACAGGTTTGCCGCACTCAGGAGAATGAGGATGAGGAGTAGAGAAAATTTTTTCAAACAGGTCATTCCTTACATACATTATCCCTGAACAGAGCATGTGGTGCCATGTACAGGAAGCGTTTTTATTGCTGAGACTCTGCCGCCTGCTTTTTCACATCTTTGATTAAGTCGGCAAGCGGTGCTCCAGTGGGCCCTGTGGCTGCCGGGTTCATTACGAGCAGCTCTTCCCAGACCTTAATTGCACCGGGCGTATCATGAAAATCATTAATGAGAACAACGCCTTTGTTGAACCTGGCCTGTTCGTGTTGCGGGTTGGCCTTCACTGCCAGATCAAAGGTTTCAATGGCCTTGTCCGGCTGGCCGTTGCGTCGGTACATCACACCGAGATCGGTGAGCAGATCCGCGTTGCCTGGATGCAGTTCAAGGGATTTATTATAGGCGGTAATAGCCTTGGCATACTGGTCGCTGTCAAAATAGGCGTGGCCGAGGTTGGTCCAGGCAACCCCGTTGTCGGGATGATCTTTGACCTCTTGTTCCATGGCAGCAATTTTAGAACCGTCTTCCCGGGCAGGTGCGGCAACATGTACATCCGGTGGTGCATTGTACACGGAGTAGACAACACCGCTTAAGAAACCCACCAGCAGAGACACTCCCATGGCAATGTACATAGTTGATTTGGATACAGTACTGTTTTCAGACATTATATTTAACCTCAAGATGTGTTTGTATGATAAAATTTGGCCACAAGGTGGTAGTATACATCCTGGTATCCAGGAGATCAACCCGGGAATTTTTTTTGCATATGATTGGCTATGGATTCTCAATCTACGGCCCGCGTGGAGATGATTTGCTGGATGAGGACAATGCACATTGGCGGGGATAGAACAACAGATGCTGCAGGGCGGCCAAAAGCATAAAAAAATGATCTTCAGTATGCAGGGTGTTCATGGAACGTTTACTATGCCCCTGCTTCAGGGGCTCCTACTGAATCTCATTGTACCTGCACCCAACCGCCCCCAGCCTATCTGATTGTGTGATACTTTCTTTTTTCGCCTTATTTCGATATAGTATCTCTTCGCAAGACTTAGGTACTGGTAGCTTTTTTCAAAGATGCTTTTCTTGTCAGCTATCTACAGGGGTTATGCACTTATTATATGAATCCAGGAAGGATAAAAATGAGAAAAATTTACAAACTGGCCCACCCGAAAATTAAAGTCGATAGACTAGTGGAAAGCGTGCGGCACGATGTTAAAAAATACGTTAAACGAGAGCGTAAGAAAACACTGCCGAAGGGCGTTGATTATTGGGATTTTGATTGCAAATTCGGCAGTACGATTGATACATTAAAGGAGGTTCACCTTTCCGAGATAAATGCCTGTATTGACAAGGCAAAAGAGCAGCAGCTAGAGTCGTTTTGTATTGAAATTCAAGTAAAGCCGGGACACAGAATGAAAAAATCGTAAGCGCTCCAGGAACACCACCCTGAAACGCTTACAGTAATGGGGGGTGGATGGGGCTTGGTGGGGGCAATTGATTGCTCTTAAAAAATCTGGCACCTGATATATTTGCCAGATGAGAAAGGAACAGAGGAAGAATAGGTGAACAGACAGGGTGGAAAAGTGGAAGTGTTTCCATGGAATTGAAAGAACTTGGACTGGGTAGCTGGGTTACAGACCATGCTCTCGAATCCTGTGCAGCTAAACAACGCCTAGCCAGGGTGATGGTGGTTGCCAGGGGGCAGTATACTGTTCGGTCTGAGCATGGAGATGTACCGGCAAAGGCAACACGCAAATTCATGAAAGCGGTCACCTCATCTATTGAAATGGCATGTGTTGGTGATTGGGTTTGTACGGATAACCAGGATTCAGAAGAGTATGTGAGCATCCATGCTGTCCTGCCCAGGCGATCATTTCTGCGCCGTAAATCAGCGGGCAAGAGTACCAAATTGCAGATGATTGCAGCAAACATTGATGTGATGTTCATTGCGCAATCGTGCCACTACGATTTTAATGTGAGCAGGCTGGAACGGTATCTGGTGATGGCGACTGAAGGCCATGTTGAACCGGTGATTATTCTGACCAAAACAGACTTGGTGAGTGCAGATGTATTGCAGCAACTCATAACGGAAATTCGTGACGAAGGGATTGGTGCCGGAATTATTACTCTCAGTAATGTATCCGGTGCGGGCTTGAGCCAGGTAAAAGAGAGCATGGAACGAGGAAAGACATACTGCCTTGTTGGTTCCTCCGGAGTTGGTAAGAGCACCCTCATTAACCAACTCCGAGGCGATGATACGCTCAGGACACAGACCGTCAGTGCTTCCGGAGAAGGGCGGCACACGACGGTTCGTCGGCAACTTTTTGTTCTTGAGCAGGGCGCTTTGTTAATCGATACCCCTGGGATGCGTGAAGTTGGTGTTCTTGCCGGCAACGATGGGATGGCTGATAATTTTGATGATATCCATGATCTTGCTTTGCAGTGCAAATTTACCAATTGCGGCCACGATAACGAGCGTGGCTGTGCGGTGTGGCTTGCAATCAAAGAGGGGGCCCTGCAACCGGAACGCTATCAGAATTATGTAAAGCTCAAGACGGAATCAGAGCGCAATCAACAGTTGAATTTTCATAAAAGGAAGAAAAATAGATCATTTTGATGTCTTATCATCTCATCTACTGCATCAGGTGCTGGCCTGTTTTTCCAAAAAGCCTTTTATGACAGCGAGGGACTGGCTGATTTTTTGAAAGAGTGGTTTTCTGAATCCAGAGAGTT
>CAZQKF010000133.1:0-6008 GCA_964593645.1 uncultured Desulfobulbus sp. | reverse complement strand
GGGAGGGCTGGATAAAGGTACGTCCCACGTAATGGTTGCGGATCATGCCCATTTCAAGCGGTATGCCCGAGGCCTGGGAGTAGCCGATGGCCGCATAGTTACCAGAGTCGGGAAAGGGCATGACAAAGTCGGCCTCAATGGGTGCCTCTTTGGCCAGAATTTCGCCCATCTTCTTGCGCACGGCATATACATTGGTACCGAAGATATCACTGTCAGGCCGGGCAAAATAGACCTGTTCAAAAATACAGTAGCTCTTACGCCTGGGTGACCAGGGAAAGATGGACTCAATGCCGTCTTTATTGATGATCAGCACCTCGCCCGGCTCCACGTCACGCACGTACTCAGCCGTAATTAGATCAAGTGCGCAGGTCTCAGACGCCACCACATGGGCGCCGTTGCTGAGTTTTCCCAGGCAGAGCGGCCGGAATCCGTTGGGATCGCGTACCGCAATCATGGTGTCCGGGGTCATAAGCAGCAGGGAGTAGGCACCGCGAATACAGGCAAAGGATTCCTTAATTGCCTTGGCCAGTCCCATGCCCATGGTGCGAGCCATGAGATGGATAACAATCTCGCTGTCCATGGTGGTCTGAAAGATCGACCCTTTTTCTTCCAGGTTGTTGCGCAGGTCAATGGAGTTGACCAGGTTGCCGTTATGGGCAACTGCCAGCGGTACTCCCTTGTGGGTTACCATGAACGGTTGGGTGTTGACAATGGAGGATTCGCCGGTGGTGGAGTAGCGTACATGGCCCACTGCGAGATGGCCGGAAAGGCGCTGCAGGTTGGTTTCGGTGAAGACCTCAGGTACCAGTCCCATGTCCTTGTGCAGGGTCATGCATCTGCCGTCACCGGCAACAATACCGGCACTTTCCTGGCCTCGGTGCTGCAGAGCGTACAGACCGAAATAGGTCAGTTTGGCCGCGTCTTCATGGCCGAATATGCCGCAGATACCGCATTCATGCTTGGGTTTTGTACTGCAGTCAAAGTCAGGGTGATGATGATCCATAACAGGTCCCGGGCGCTGTTTGCTGCATTCCCATAAATTGACAAGGCACAAAGAACGCTTCTTTGTGCCTTGAAAATATGATAATGCATTTATATATGAATCATTGTTTCAAACCAGATAACAGAATAATTTTCAACAAAATAGACAGAGATTTGGTAGAATATTATGAGGATCTTTCTTGAAATACATGTTTGTTTATTAATAACTCCCCTTAAATATAATGAATATTGAATTAACACGGACTGTAAAAGCCGCAGGTTGAGCGGCCAAACTTGGCCCGGGGGACCTGGGCCGAATTTTATGTGGACTTGAGCTTCCCACCCACCCGAACCTGATCGTTGGCTCAGAGACCTGTGATGATGCCGGAGTGTATCGGTTAAATGAGACCACTGCGCTCATCCAGACCGTAGATTTTTTTACGCCCATTGTCGATGATCCCTATGCATTCGGCATGATCACGGCCGCTAATGCCCTGTCTGATGTCTATGCCATGGGCGGTAAACCGCTATTGTGTATGAATATACTGGCCTGCCCGGTTAAAACCATGGACAACCAGGTGTTCAGAGAGGTTATCGAGGGCGGACTGGTAAAGATTAAAGAGGCCGGAGCTCTGTTGGTGGGTGGTCATTCCATTGAAGATGATGAACTGAAATATGGGCTGTCTGTGACCGGCACTGTCCATCCCGATCATGTGCTGCTTAACTCCGGAGCTAAAGCCGGTGACGTGTTGGTGCTGACTAAACCTCTGGGAACCGGTATCTTGTCCACGGCGCTCAAAGGCGGTCTGGCTGACCCACAGACAGAGCAATTGATGGTTGAGGTCATGGCAACCTTGAACCGGCTGCCCGCAGAAATTGTCGGGCGTGAAGATTTTGCCGGCAACCCGCAGTTGGCGGCGCATGGCTGTACGGACATCACCGGTTTCGGCCTGTTCGGCCATTTGCACGAGATGGCAGAGGCCTCAAACGTGGCCATGCGGGTATTGGTTCAAGAACTGCCTGTGCTGGCCGGGGTGCTGGATTTTGTCGATATGGGCATTATTCCTGAAGGTGCCTATACCAATCGAAAATTTTACCAACAGTGGCTTGCCGGCAGCCTGGAGGCAGATAGTCCGTTTGAGATCCTGGGCTTTGACCCGCAGACCTCGGGTGGACTGCTCTTTGCCCTGCCGTCTGCCGGAGCAGAGCAGCTGCTTAGCGAACTCGCCGCTGCAACCGGTTCTGTTGGCGGCTGGATTATTGGTGACGTTCTGCCGGGATCTCAGGGGAGTATTCAGCTGGTTTCATGAGAAGACATTTTGGCCAACCCATAAAGATTTTTTTGTACTGCACAGTGCTGCTGCTCTGGAGTACCGTGAACCATGCAGCAAATCTGCCCAGGGTCTTTATTGTTCACAGTTATGATTCTGATAACTTTGTCAGCCTGCCCCAGGACAACGGCTTGGTGCAGGGGTTGGCGGAATACGGGTATGTTGACGGTGAAACGGTTAACATCAAGCGGTTTTATATGGACACCAAGCGGACTTTTACCCGGCCAGGTCAGATAGCGGCACGGGGAAAAGAGGCACTGGCTGAGATCAGGACTTTTGCCCCGGATTTAGTCATTACCGTGGATGATAATGCCGCCGGCACCGTCATGCTGCCCCTGATAGATACGGATATCCCCGTAGTCTTTACCGGGATAAACAACCTGCCTGAAGCCTATAACCGGCAGCGAAAATTTATGCGGAACCGGATCAGTCCCGGTCATAACGTGACCGGGGTGTATGAAAAGCTGTATATCGGTAAATCCGTGCAGCTGATGGAGGATATTGTCCCGGATCTGCGCAAAATTATTTTTATTATTGATGATTCTCCCACTGGTAATGCCATCAGGTTGCAGATGGAGAGGGAGCTTGCCGCCGATGAAAGTGATGTGCTGTACAGTATCCGGCAGATCAGCAGTTTTGCGGATTATAAGGAGCTGATACGCCGTATTGATGCCGATCCGGAGATTGGAGCCTATTATCCAGTGGCTGTTCGCCTGTCCCGGGAGGACGGTACCACGATTACAGGCCGTGATATCATGTTGTGGACGTTGGAACATGCCAGGAAGCCTGCTATTGCAGTTACCTATTTTGCCTGTAAATTCGGTATGTTCGGCGGTGTATCCGTTGATTTTACAGCCATGGGTAGGCAGGCGGGTCATAAGGGTTCCTTGATCCTCAAGGGAAGCAGGGCGGGCGATATTTCCATTGATGACGCGGCCGAGTATGCCTTGATCTTCAATATTGCCCGAGCCCGGCAGCTGGGCATTACCATTGCCCCGGAGCTGCTGGCTTCTGCCGATGATGTGTACGAGACCATGCAGCTTCCGGTGGAACCAAAACTGTTTCATGTCCTGATTGTGCAGAGTAACGGCAAGGGGCTGGGGGCAGGGGCGGATGTGGAAACAGGAGTACTGGCTGAGCTGGCTGCAAGCGGATTTGTCGAGGGAAAGAATCTGCAGATAAGCAGAGTGTACATGCAGGCCAGGCGGAAATACTGGACACCTGAACAGATGCACAACCAGGGACTTGCCGCCCTGGAAGAGGTGAGAAGGCTGGATCCTGATCTGGTGATAACCCTGGATGATCCTGCTGTCAAAGAGGTTATGCTGCCTTTGGTAGATAGCCGCTATCCGGTACTGTTCGGTAGTATGATGCTTCCGCCTGAGTTTTATAATACAAGTACAAGATTCATGGAAACCCTGGCCCGGCCCGGTCATAACGTGAGTGGTGTGACTGGAGTATTTCAGTTGAAAAAGAGCTTGGAAGCGATGCAGGTTCTCCTGCCAAAGGCAAAGAGTATTGTTCTGATCATTTCCGGCAATTTTTTCTGGCGTACTGAAATGACTCGAATCCTGCGAGAGAAGATTGCTGAGTGCCGAGAGAGATGCAGGCTTGTCTCTATCCGGGTTGAGTCGGCGGCAACGTTTGCAGAGTTTAAACAACTGGTGTTGCAGTTTAATGCTGATCCGAGTGTGGATGTGATCAGCGCTGTCTACCCGGTGGGACTAACCAGGGAAGATGGGAGTGTCAGTCCTTTGCCTGAAACCCTTGACTGGTTGTTTGCCAATCAGCACAAACCCGGGTTTACCTTTTGTGCCGGCTGGGTCAAGTATGGCTATCTACTGTCGGCAGCCATTGATTTTGAGGCAACCGGCAGGCAGCTGGGCCAACAGGTGGTTCGCGTTCTGTGGGGGACTGACCCGGGAGATATACCCATTGAGAATCCCTCTGACACCTATCTTGCCGTAAACCTGGCAAGGGCTCGTCAGCTGGGGCTGGACATACCTGTGGACGTTTTGGAGGCGGCCCGTAAGGTGTACTACACAATGGAGCCTGAACTGGCTCGCTGATGGTATAAAGTGACAGCAGTGCAACAACATAGGTTTCGACCAAAACTTATCTACTCCCTGCGGCTGCGGCTGATGGCGATGAGTTTTATACTTATCCTGCTGCCCATGGGGCTTGCGGCCTGGTCAGTGTTGTTCATTGTCCAGCAGCATCTGAATCGGGATGCAAGCCGGCAGCTCCAGTCGGGTATCTCTGCTGCCTCCCTCTATTACCAGGCCCAGGTAGAAAAAACCCGTTCCGCTGTGCTGACAGTCGCCCTGGACAACATGGTGAAAACCACCCTTCGTCTGGATATTTCCGGCCAGCTACAGAAGCATATGGACGAGCTAGCCCAAAGGCACGGACTCGATGTGCTGCTGATTGTGGATCCTGCGGGCCGGGTCAAGATTTCTTCTTTTTTCAAAGAGTGGGGGACGAATTTACATGACGTTGACCTGTTAAATCACCCAATGATTGAAGCCGTTGCCCACCGCGGCACAACCGCAGGCAGTCTGCTGGAAGAGAATGCTTTTCTTCTCTATCTGCTTGAACGAAAGGGCAAAGATATAGACTTTAAACCGGTCGTCCTTATGGAAGCGGCCGCGCAAATCACCCTGCGGGATACACCCCTTGGTACGGTTTTGGGCGGAGTTATGGTGACCGATAACCTGGATCTGATCGACGGTATTGAGAGTGCCGCCAGGGTCGGCCGGGTGGAGATCGTAGCCGCTGACCGAATGGTGGTGGGCAGTAACATTATTAACCGGGAAAACGGCAATCGGCAGGTTTTTTTTCCAACTCCTTTAAACTATACCAACCCTTCTGCTTCAGGGCTTACCAGCACGATTCTGCACCCGGTAAGCGGGCAGAAAATGGTGTATGAATATCTGCCGTTGACCCTGCCGGGCAAAGAGGCTGAAGTGGCCCTGGTTGCCCAGCAGCCTTTGGCTGACCTGCTTGATGTGCTGCAAAATATTCAGCGAGCCCTGCTCTCTGTTTTTGCCGTTGCCGTACTGCTCGCCTTGGCAACGGCTGCGGTTATGTCCCGCTCCATAGCCCGACCACTGCACAGGATTGTCAAGTCCATGGGAAAAATGCGCCAAGGGGAAAAGGTGGAACCTCTGGAATGTACCCGGGATGATGAAATAGGCGATTTGGTTTCCGGCTATAACGAAATGGCCCTAGCCCTTGAACATCGTATTCAGGAGCTGAGTAGGGAGATCAGCAGCAGAGAGCAGGTTGAGAAAGACCTGGCCGCTGAATCAGAACGGTTGCGGGCTACCTTGCAGTCCATGGATGATGCGGTTCTGGCCGCAGACACCCAGGGACGGGTGGTGTTGATGAACAGGGGGGCAGAACTTCTGACGGGCCGGCAGCGCCATGATGCAGTCGGTCAAAAGGTGGATGGCATCCTTACCATGCATAGCCTGGGGCAGAACGGAAAGAAGCTGGATCCATTGGACTGGATAAATGATGATCAGTGCACCCGGCACTCTACCCTGGATGTTCGATTGCGGGGTACTGACGGCGATGATCGCATCGTGACCGTAAGCGGTTCTCGACTTGTGGATATTAAAAAGGAAGTGCTTGGTGCGGTACTTGTCATCCGGGATGTAACTGAACAGCGCAGGATGGAAGAGGAACTTGCCC
>CAZQKF010000132.1:0-6033 GCA_964593645.1 uncultured Desulfobulbus sp. | reverse complement strand
CAGCACAGCAGTCAGGGCAATTGCCACCATGATGAACGCCCGGACCGTTGCGACCGACGCTCCGGATATCATCAAATAACCCGCCCCGGCGAGAAGTGCGATGACGGCTGTCCATTTCTTGATCGGATAGGTCAGAACAAGGGTGGGAAACAAAGCCAACCCGGCACTAATTGTTTTACTGAACGGTGAAATGTGGTTGATGGTGAATACATGTTCTTCCACCCTCCGGCGTATTCGTTCGGCAATTTTGACGGCATCCAGTACTTCTTCCCCTCTGATCAAAACAACGAACTCCTCCCCCCCGTACCGGCATGGAATATCTCCATGTCGAACATTGTCCCTGATCAAATCAGCAATGAGGATAAGAACCTGATCCCCAACCGGGTGTCCGTAACTGTCATTGACCTCTTTAAAGTGGTCAATGTCAAGAATCATAACCCAAAAGCCAACCTTGTCGGCGTGAAAGCCGTCAATAAATTCCTCCAGTTTCAACTGAAAATAGCGCTTGGTGTACAGGTTCGTCAACCCATCGGTGACGGCCATGCTGTAGAGCTGGGCATTTGCAAAAGAAATGGTTATATGGTGGGACAGTACATAGACTATTTTCTTTTCAGAATTGCTGAATTTTTCTCCGGCGGGTTTAACGATGCCGACCAGACCGATCTTCATGTTTTTCTGCTGAACAGGGAGAACAAGCTTGCTCCCATCTTGAGAAAATATCGGCTGACTGGAATCGCGACTGAGTAATCTCTCAATATCCTCACGGGCCAGTGCGCAGTCAGACAGACGGTCTGATCGAAAATTATAATGGTGGTGGTAGTGCCTTTTGTCTTCCTGGCGGATACTGATTATTTCAAAATGATTTTTTTTGTTTTCAACGGCCAGAGCAAGAGAAACTGTTTCGGACTTGAGAAGCTTACCAAGAAGGTCAACAACCACCTCCCTCAATTTCTTTTTCTCAATGGTCTGGCTCAAAGCCTCGACAATAGCATAATGAGCCTCAACTTCTGCCCGACCATCTCGAACCTCCTCAACAAACCTACCAATGGCTCTGCTCATCACATTAAAAGAGTCAGCCATCTGACCAATTTCACCTCCGCATTTCACATCAACCCAGTGAGTGAAATCACCACGGCCAACCTTGGTGAATCCAACAAGCAGCTCATCCATAGGCCTGGTAAAAAAACGGGTAAGGATAAACTGGAGCAGCAGCACGCTGAGAAGAAAAGTGCCCACACCGGTTAAGACAATACGGCGGGCAAGCTGACTGAGAAGAAAGTTCATTTCTTCCAGAGAGGAGTCAATCACCAGAATACCGACGATATCCTTACTCCTGTCATGACAGCTGTAACAGGCTGGTTCATTGCGTATCCCTGTTACATTGCGCAAAAATGTGCCATTGTCAGTCTCTATTATAACGGTGGGAGGCAGGACAGCAGGTTGATTTTCATGGCAGGCCAGGCAGTCAGGGTCTTTCATCCTGTCCGGAGTTAATCCGATCTGCTCCGGATCACTGCTCATGATGACTTCGCTGTCGATGTTGACAATGGTGATCAGGGTAAAATCTTCCAGGCTCAACATCTGGCGGATGGTTTCCATTGTGGCAGTACGGTCGTTGAGCAGCATGGACGAGTGCAGCCCGGCATTGATGAGCAGACCGGTCTGTTTTGCATTCCTGTTTGTCTGCTCAATCAATCTGTCGCGTTGATAGGTCCAGACGCCATAAAGCACCATGGCCATGGATAAGGAAAAAGTCAGAAAGACTCCTCCTAATATTCGCAGTTTCAGGGAAGAAAAAAAATCATGCATGCTATAGCCTTATATCAGACAATATGAGTCACAGCCACCCGGAAGAGCACCCAATAGCATGCCATTATTTTTGGAACTAAGATCTGTTCAAAGTAGCCTGTAGCCCAGTAAACCAAATCGTACCCGCACGAAATGATCCATATATCTATTTGCAATAATTAGCATTTACAGTGCCTTGCCTTACTGATCAAGCCAATTGTATCCTTCTGATAAAACACAACCTTTACAGCCTATTGCCGCAAGCCTCAATCTTTCTCTTTGTAATATTTATTGATAATTAAAGCCATGAAATTATGTTCTGATATTGTGCATCCCCGGCAAAATGAGTATTCTTACCGGATAGCTAAATACTTCAAATCCCCATAACGCAAACACGTTTATGAAAAACAACCTCCTCCACTCCGTAATCTTTATTTCATTAGTGGCCTGGCTTGTGCTGCCGGGACTTGTACAGGCTGAGACCGATCTGCCCCGACAGGATATCAACATCTCTTTTAACGTGACCAATTCTCTTCTGACCGGACAGTCCGTTATCACCCTGCCCGCCAATGTGCCGTTGCGGATCTCATTGGGTGACCTCCAACATGTACAAATAACTCGCCAGCACAATAATCAACAGCTCTCTGTTCCCATGCAGGGGAAAAATTCCATCATCCTGTCTCCACAGCCGCAGGTACAAACCATCCAGATCAGCTGGCAGATGGCCGCTGCCGGCAGCGGTCGTGGTTCCGGCAATTTGATCAGCAGTAAGGGCATTACCCTGACCGGTTTCTGGCATCCCATTACAGATCACAATATGCTCTATTCCCTGACAGCTCATCTTCCAGCAGGATTTTCCGGCGTGTCCGAAGGTGACAAAATCACTCTTATCAACCAGAAAAAAGGCCACATACTCAAGACAGCAAGCAGACAGCCCCTGCGAGCCATAAACTTTGCTGCAGGTATCTACAGTATTTCCTCCCGCAGGGTCGGCAGTACAACAGTATTTTCCTATTTTTTCCCGGAAGATGCCGGATTATCGGCAGACTACCTGAACAAAGCGGCAAAATATATTAAACGCTATGAAAAGATGATCGGACCGTTCCCCTACAAGCGTTACTCCATTGTAGAAAATCGTCTCCCCACCGGCTACGGTATGCCCGGCTTTACCATGCTCGGCCAGGCTGTTATCCGCCTGCCCTTTATAAAAGACACCTCACTTGGCCATGAAATCCTGCACTCCTGGTTCGGCAATGCCGTACAGACCGACAACACCGGCAACTGGTGTGAAGGGTTGACCACCTACCTTGGTGATCAAAGTTATGAAGCTGACAAGGGCGCCGGTCGTCAATACCGAAAAAACCAACTCCTACGCTACCATTCCTATGTTCACGCAGGCAACATCACTGCCCTGATTGATTTTCAGCACGGCGGAGACAGCCAGCCCATGGCAAAAAAGATGCGGGTCATTGGTTATGACAAAGGCAGTATGGTGTTTCACATGCTGCGCAAGGAAATCGGCGACGAATATTTTTATGCAGGTCTGCGTGCACTGTATGTTGACAACAAGTTTACCCGTATCGGCTGGACAGACATAGAAATGCAGTTTTCTCAAACTGCCGGCAGGGATCTATCTCCATTTTTCGGACAATGGTTGCTGCGACGCGATGTGCCCCGCCTGGCAGTGAAAACTATGGACGTGGAACAGAGCAAGGGAAAGAGCGTACTCTCCTTTACCCTTGTTCAGAAAAACGAAGCCCCATATCTGCTGCAGGTACCTGTTGTTGTTCAAACTTTGACAGGAGGAGAAATCAGGAAAACATTCGAGGTCAGCTCGCTGCAACAACAGATTTCCGTCACCACGGACAGCTTACCCATAGTGCTGCGCATTGATCCGAACTATGATCTCATGCGCCAACTGACTTTTGAGGAAAATGCCCCAACCTGGACGCAGTTCCTCGGGGCAACCCAAAAAACAGTTGTCCTGCCTGCAAAAAAGGACATGGAGCTGTACATGCCGTTGATTGCGAATCTTGAACGCAGCGGCTGTGAGTTGGTTACGACAGCGGAACTGAAAAACAGTGCGCTCGGTAAAGGCAGCTTTGTCTTTTTGGGCAGTTCCTCCCATACCCGGGGCCTCTTCGCCGGCACACAACATCCAGACAAGGGTTTTAGCCTGGACGTTCACCCAAGCCCGCTGGCGGAAGGCCAGGTCATGGTGCTTGTCTCCAGCAGTTCAACCCGTGAGACAACAAAGGTCGTCCGCAAGCTCAGCCATTACGGAAAGTACTCCTATCTCCACTTTGCAGGCGGAAAAATACGGCAAAAACGCATTACTCCTTCGGCTGACGGTATTGTTCTGCCGCTGCTGACTCCGCCCTCGGGCATACCGGTCAAACGGGTTGAAAAATTTTCAACAATTATGGATGATCTTCGCAAAAGCCGGATTATCTACGTAGGAGAAATGCACACGGCATACAGCTCCCATGTTCTGCAGCTGCAGATCATCCAGGCCCTGTATGCCGACAACCCGAACCTGATGATCGGTATGGAGATGTTCCCGCGCACCTCCCAGGCAGCTCTGGACGACTATATCAACGGCACTGTGACTGATGAACGAGAATTCCTTAAATACTCACACTACTTCAAGGTCTGGGGCTACGACTACCGGATGTACCGCGACATTATCGGCTATGCCAAAGCACACTCCATTCCAATCATTGGACTGAACCTGGATAAACAAATCGTCAGTACGGTCTTTAAGACAGGGGCCACTGATACCCTGACTGCGGAGCAGTTGGAGGATATGGCAGCAGAACGAGATCTGGAGCTGCCTGGATACAGGCAGCGGCTACGGGACGTTCACAACCTGCACGACAGGCAGCCGGAAAGTTCCAAAGCCGGGTTCAGCGGTTTTCTCCAGGCCCAGTCCATGTGGGATGAAACCATGGCCGAATCCATTGTCATGGCTCTGCATAACAATCCGGACAAAAAGATGGTGGTTATTGCCGGAACCGGACATGTATACAAGGACAGTGCCATTCCGCCTCGGGTTACCCGCCGAATGACGGTGCGCCAATCCGTGATCGCCGCTGACAACGGTGTAGATCGCGGGTTGGAAGAGGGAAAACGGTTGGACTACCTGATGTTCATGCCGCCCATGCAACTTCCACCGGCAGGTAAGATCGGTGTTATGCTTAATGAAATAAAGGCAACTGACGATGCCCCGGCCCGGGTAGAGATTATCCAGGTCAGTCCCCACGGCAAGGCAGGCAAGGCAGGTATCAAGGCCAAAGACATCATTGTAGCCATAGATGATTTTCCGGTAACAACGGTGGGTGAGCTCAAGGCCGGGCTGCTGGATAAGGATCCAGGCGATACAGTCACAATAACGATCAAACGTGGAGATACAACCCAGAATATTGCAGTTGAGCTTTCCAACATGAAAAAGTCAGCCATGATGATGCCGCCTGGGCATCCGAAAAAATAGGGGCAGGAATAACGAATATCGAACAAGGAATTTCGAATGACGAAGTAAGGGATCTCTGATGCTATGAAAGTTCCTGAGATAAGTGAACCGCTACTGCTGTTTGCCTGACATCATGAACGCGCAGGATATCCGCGCCCTGCCGGGTACAGAGGGCGGAAACAATGGCAGTTGGGCAGTCGCGTTCTTCCATAGGCAGGTCGAGCAAGGTATCAAAAAATGACTTTCTCGAATGTCCGATCAAGACGGGGTAACCTAATTGTTTAAATGCGCTGATATTGCGTAAAATTTGCAAATTATGCTCCAGAGTTTTGCCAAACCCTATCCCAGGATCGACAATAATACGCTTCGCCGCAATGCCCTGCTCCTGCATCCAGGAGGCACGTTCCTTAAAAAAAGCACATATCTCATCAAGTACATTCTCATACTGTGGCTTAACCTGCATATCCTCAGGTGTGCCCTGCATGTGCATGATGATCACCGAGCCGTCATACCCTTTTACCACTTCCACCATGTCCGGATCCTGACGCAGCGCTGAAATATCGTTGACTATGGTTGCCCCGGCAGCAAGGGCGGATCGGGCAACAGCGGCCTTGGTGGTGTCTATGGATATCGGTATTGTCGCGGACAACCTGCGGATACTCTCTATTGCAGGTACAACCCGGGCCAGTTCTTCCTGCTCAGGTACGGGCTCAGCAAAGGGACGGGTGGATTCCCCGCCCACGTCGATGATGTCTGCGCCGTCTCCAATCATTGCC
>CAZQKF010000131.1:0-6064 GCA_964593645.1 uncultured Desulfobulbus sp. | reverse complement strand
CTAAGACATCTTACAAAAAACAGAAAAAGCAAAAGAACATCCGCTTGGAAACAATGTGGGCAACGATCTGGGTGGTGAAATCCATGCCGATAGTATAGCCGTCGGGTTTAGCCCGGGCAATTTCCTCAAAGCCTTTTAATCCGCCGGACCCACCAACATTTTTCACAACAAATTCAGCATCGGGCCAGTACGTTTTAGCCGCCTTGATAAAGAGACGGGCCGAGGTATCCGTGGAGCCGCCCGCCTTGGAGGGAACGATAATTGTAATGGGTTTTTCCGGGTACGCGGCCTGTGCGTGCATGGGAAAAAACAGCGCCATGGCCAGGGCAAAGAAAAAAAATCTGCGCATTGACTACTCCTTGTGTAATTAAGGTTAACAGGCCGTGTCTCCTCCGTAATACGGAAAGAGTAGATCGACCATAGAAAACGAATTGAAGATGTTGTACAGGTCCGGTGAGAGGCGGTCAAGAATTTTTATCAAAATACAGGTGACAAATTTATTTTTTCCGGACGTCCCGATCCTCTGTTGGGGAACCGGATGCCTGTTCTGCAAGAAAATTCTTCACGGAATCGATTGCTTCCGGTCAACTGACCACGCGCTGCAGGGCATCTTTGATCAGCTTGATTTCGTATTCCGGAAAAGTAGCAAAATATTATGCATATGCTTCTTCCGCTCCATATTATTGTCACCTGACGAGCTGTACGACGGATTGAGAGCAACAACCGGGTTTTTACTACCTCATACTTTCCATCCGTAGCTTGACCGGATACTGTGACCAAGCCGACAAGCAAAGGGTTCCGTTCAATATAGCGACTGCAGGCAGGTTTCTCGTTAAAACTTAAAGAGTATAAACTTCTCAGGCTTTTTATCCTTTTCAATGGGGACAAAGCGAAATGAGGTGGTGTCGAGTTCTTCCCATTGTTTAGCGTTCAGCTTGCTGGAAAGCGGTCGATAATAAAATGCCAGCTTCATCTTCCGGGCTGGTTTATTCATTTTCAGTTTTATAATGATATCCCGCTGTTTCCATTTATATACAAGATGGTTGTCTGCCGTTGTTTTATATGCGGGAAGCCCATACTGAGATTTTAAATGACGGAGTAATTTATCATAAACCTCAATCGAATCGATGTTGAGGTACACGCCAAAAAGCTGATCCTTGTAAAACCCATATATAACCTTATCAACTGACACATCTCCGATCGTATATATTTCTCCAGGCTTGCTGTAGTAACTCACCTCACCTTTGTCTTCCAATTTTGACAATCCGTTATACCTTGCTGTGCTGTCACCCCATTTATACTGTAAAAGCCCTTCCTGTACATCTGATGCACCAGCATTACTCCCTAACAAAAGAGCTACGCTTACCATGATAATAGTTATTATCCTGTTCATAATTCTCTTGTACCCCTGTGATGACGAACGAATTGAAATTCTATATAATAATTGATTATACATGACCAAGCCTAATGATCAAACAGGAAATAACGGGATCCTACCGTTATTTCAATGCAAAAGATGACAGTTTTATTTTTTTTCGGACGATCCGGTCCTCTGTTGGAGAACCGGATGCCCGTTCTGTGAGAAAGTTCTTCACAGAATCGATTGCCTCCGGTCAAATGCGATATCCTTCATCGTATATCCCTACTTTTGCTCTGCCTTGAATATGGAAACGACCTAGTCGGTAACCTGCTGCCACCTTGCTGCCGGAGGATTGGTGTAATCAACCGAAATCGCTCACAACCCGGAGCATGCGGCGGCCAAGGCAGCACTTGTTAAAGTAGTCCGGGTGCTGAACATGTTCTACGCCCCACCGTGCGTATAGATGAGAACTTTTTCATTGTCTTTTCCATCCCGCCGGCACTTATGTTTGTATTGTGTTCGGGATCCTCTGTTTTTCCTTGTCTTCCTGAATTCGTCTGAATGACGGGCTTGATGATTTGTGGCAAACTCCTCAAACGCTCTAGCTGTATACATTTCACCTACCTGTCCATATTTTAGACACAAATAATCTTTTTCAACAATCCCACTGTCTTGTTTTCAGACAATCTGCACTTCATTCTTTAGCCATCTGGCCGCAAACTCATTTTTAACACAAAAAAAACAGTATGTTGCATTCACATCTTGCATCCGGCATGAAATATGCTTTTAATAAATTATGTATTTTCGCTTTCAGTAGGAGGTAAGCATGCAGTTTAGAAATATGCAGCACAGGTTTCATTTGGTTACAACAGTATTGCTGGCAGTATGGCTGGTGCCGGCACATAGCATATATGCCGCAACAGCCGACATCAGCTGCGAAGAGTTGAATCTTGCCCAGGCTGTCAGCGATGCCACAGCAAACAACCCGGGGCTGGCCGCCATTCGGGCCCGTTACGATGCCATGGCGGCTATTCCGTCCCAGCAGTCCACCCTGCCCGACCCGGTGCTGTCTTTAGGGGCGTTGAATCTACCCACGGACACCTTTGATCTGGATCAGGAGAACATGACCCAGATACAGGTGGGGCTCAGCCAGAAATTTCCCTTTCCCGGCAAGCTGGCCCTGCGCGAAGAAAGCGCTGCCCTGGAAGCCGAGGCAGCACTTGGCCAAGTGGACGAGGCCAGGCTCAGCCTGATAAAAAACACCCGCAAGACCTGGTGGGATATTTTTTATCTCCAGCAAAGCCTTGCTATTATCAGATCCAACCAGGATCTGCTCCGGGCTACCGTGGCTGCGGCCCGAACAAAGTATGAAGTGGGCAAGGGGCTGCAGCAGGATGTTCTGCTGGCCCAGGTTGAACTGACCAAGTTAATGGATCGAGAGCTCACTGTGGCCAACGCACTGGAAAAGAAAAAAGCCGGTCTGGCCGCCTTGCTGGCCCGGCCGATTGACGCAGGCTGCTTCAGCCTGCCCGACTCTCCGGGCATGGACATGCCGAAAATCCTGCCCCTGTCCACCCTGCAGTCAACCTCGCTGACCAGCCGCCCCGGTCTGTTGGCCCTGGAGAAAAAAACCGATGCGGCCAAAACCAGGGTAAAACTTGCCCGCAAGGACTATTTTCCCGACTTTACCGTGGGTGCAGCCTATGGCTACCGACAGGATGCGCCGGACGGACGGGACCGCAGCGATCTTGCCACCTTGAAAATCAGCATGAATCTGCCCATCTGGACCGGTTCCAAACAGGACAAGGCCGTGGCCCAGCGCACCAGCGAGTCACTGTCCGCCCGGCAGCAAGTTCGCCAGTACAGGGATCGGATGCTAGCCGATATTGCCGCTGAATTTTCAGAATACACCAGCACGGTAGGCCAGACCGAACTGTATGCGACCTCGCTCATCCCCCAGGCTGAGCAGACAGCAGCGGCCATGCTCAAAGGCTACCAGGTCAACAAGGTTGACTTCCTGAATGTGGTCCGGGCCCAGCTGGCCCTGTACAACTATAAAATTACCTACTGGCATCACCTGAGCAGTGCGTTCAAGGCCCTGGCCGGGCTCGAAGCCGCCACGGGTTCGTCAAATCTTTTGGAGATCAAGCAATGAAAGCAAAGAACAGATCCATCACCTGCCTGACCGCAGCGGTACTGCTCCTGGGCTGCCTGACCATAACAGCAGCCGCTGCCGCAGCAGCAGAGGGAGACAGCGATAAAAAACCCCTCTTTTACCGCAACCCCATGAACCCGGCCATTACCTCGCCGGTTCCGGCCAAGGATGATATGGGCATGGATTATGTCCCGGTCTATGCCGATGCTAGTGCAGGCTCAGGGCCTTCCGGTACGGTTAAGATTGACCCGGTTCTTGTTCAGAAAATGGGTGTTCGCACCGGCATGGCCATGGAACGTACCATGAGCCGGGTTATTACCACCCCGGCCCGGGTCACCTTTAACGAGGAAACCCTGACCATGGTGCATTCCAAGTTCAGCGGCTGGGCCGAGCAGGTCATGGTCAACAAGACCGGCGAACAGGTCACAAAGGGCCAGACCCTGTTGACCATCTATTCACCGGAACTGGTCTCAACCCAGGAAGAATACCTGCTTGCCCTGGCCAATGCCCGGGTACTGCGCAAAAGCTCCATGAAAGAGATCCGTGACGATGCCGACCGGCTGGTTCAGGCCACCCGCAAACGGATGAGCTATTTTGACATCCCGGAAAAGGTTATCCGCCAGTTGGAACGTACCGGCGAGGTCAAACGGGATCTACCCATTGACTCCCCCTTTACCGGCACAGCTATTGATGTGGACGTGGAGGCAGGCCATTTTATTACCCCTAATAAACGGTTGTACCGGATTGCCGACCTGTCCAAGGTTTGGGTGTATGCCGATGTATACGAGCCTGATCTGCCCTGGATCCGCAAGGGGGACACGGCCATGATTTCCGTGGCCAGTCAGCCGGGCAAGAAATTTTCCGGCATTATTGACTACATCTACCCCTATGAGGACGGCAAGACCAGAACCGTTAAGGTTCGGCTTGTCTTTGACAATACAGACGGCCGCTTAAAGCCGGGTATGTTTGCCGACATCACCATCCACGCCGGTAAACGTGACAAGGTGCTGGCTGTCCCGTCTGAGGCCATTGTCCGTTCAGGCAGCAGGGAACAGGTGTTTATCGTAACCGGCCCGGGCGTGTTTGAGCCGCGGGAGGTGGTGACCGGGGTTGAGGCGGAAGGCTATACCGAGATCGTGCGCGGCCTGAAGCAGCACGCAAGCGTGGTCACCTCGGCCCAGTTCCTCATCGACTCCGAATCCAAGCTCAACGAGGCCACGGCCAAGATGCTGGAGACCAACAAGGGTGCGGAGCAAGAGGATATGAAAGACATGAACAAAAAATCTGAGCCCAAGAAAGATGATGACATGGCCGGTATGGACATGGGCGACAAAAAATAGAGAACTCCTATGATCAAAAAAATAATTGAATTTTCCATCCGCGACCGATTGCTGATCCTGATCGGGACGGCCATTATCGCGGCTGCCGGCCTGTGGACCCTGAAAAATACGCCCCTTGATGCCATCCCGGATCTTTCCGATGTCCAGGTTATTGTCTTTACCAAGTATGCCGGACAGGCGCCCCAGGTGGTGGAAGACCAGGTCACCTATCCCCTGACCACGGCCATGCTGTCGGTACCTAAATCCAAGGTGGTGCGCGGCTACTCCTTTTTCGGCATCTCTTTTGTGTACATCATCTTTGAAGACGGCACCGACATGTACTGGGCCCGCTCCAGGGTGCTGGAGTCACTCAACTATGTCAGCTCCAGCCTGCCCGCAGGCGTGACCCCCTCTCTTGGCCCGGATGCAACCGGCGTCGGCTGGGTGTATGAATACGCCCTGGTGGACAAGAGCGGCACCCATGACCTGGCCCAGCTCCGTTCCATCCAGGACTGGTACCTGCGTTATCCGCTGCAGACCGTGGAAGGCGTTTCGGAAGTGGCCTCCATCGGCGGTTTTGTCAAGCAGTACCAGGTCGAGGTGGATCCGGACAAGCTGGCCGCCTACAAGATTCCCATCCAGCAGGTTCGCAAGGCCATTAAACGTTCCAATCGGGACGTGGGCGGTCGCCTGATTGAAATGGCTGAAACCGAGTACATGGTGCGCGGCCAGGGCTATATTACCTCCATTGACGATTTAAAGTCCATTCCCCTGACCACCGACGGCATGGGCACCCCCATCCGCCTGGAGGACGTTGCCACGATCCAATTAGGTCCGGATCTGCGGCGAGGCCTGGCCGAGCTTAACGGTGAAGGCGAGGTTGCCGGTGGTATTATCATCATGCGCTACGGTGAAAATGCCCTGGCCACCATTGAACGGGTTCGGGAAAAACTCAAGGAACTGGAAAAAGGACTGCCCAAAGGGGTGGAGATCGTGCCCACCTACGACCGCGGCAGCCTGATCGAGCGGGCCATTGAAAACCTGAAGGGCAAGCTGATCGAGGAGTCCATTGTCGTCTCCCTGGTCTGCATTATCTTTCTCCTCCACTTCCGTTCGGCCCTGGTGGCCATTGCCACCCTGCCCATGGGCATTCTGCTGGCCTTCATTATTATGAAGATGCAGGGAATTAATGCCAATATCATGTCTTTGGGCGGGATTGCCATTGCCATC
>CAZQKF010000130.1:0-6080 GCA_964593645.1 uncultured Desulfobulbus sp. | reverse complement strand
AGGGTACCTGCAAAAACAGAATCCAGTTCACCAATAGATGCACCGTCTTTATAGGAGGAATGCGGTTTGGTCGGGGCCAGGACGTCAAAAACCTGCATGTCGACTGAAATCTGGTCGCCGATAATGGTCAAACTGCCCACGGCCACATAGTCGAAATGGGTTGCGTCGGCAACTTTGGTCAGAACCGACGCGGGTGGGGGCCACGCACCCTTGTAGTTGACCATTTCCGTGGCTTCGGTTCTGGGCAGCATGGTGAAGTCTTTTTCTGCAAGGGCTGCTTTCAGCGCCTCATCTGCCTGGGCGGCTATCTGGCTACTGTTGTCGGCATTGATTTTCAGTGGCAGAAAGGCGGTATTCTGTTCAGCTGCACTCCCGGCCGAAGCAAGGGCTAGCGTGAGAAAAGTAACGAGCAGGACCAACACTGAAAGAGGTCTGTATCTTAACTGACTGCGGGATGTCCGATCCATGGGGAAAAATCCTTAAATAAAATAATCATGCCTGCTGTACGGCGTTTCAACCCTTTACTGCGTGTGCATTATAAACAAATCATTATGCCATGTTCTCAATAAATTGCAAACCAATATGGTCGATTTATTCATCGACAACGGGCTGGTGACATTCGTCTAAGAGAGCAGCCACCTGCTGTTGCAGTTTGCGGGCCAGTTCCTGCTTGTCTTTGGCCTTGAAATCCGTGGTTGGCATGGGGCTGCCGATGCGCAGGACAATGTCTCCGCCCCGGGCCAGGAGGCTTTTTTTGGGCAGAACCTGGTGGGCTCCGTTAAACCCAACAGGTACCACTGGTACCCCGGCCTTGATGGCCAGCATGATAGCCCCGGTTTTAAAAGGCTGCAGATGCCCGTCCGGGCTGCGGGTTCCCTCGGGAAAAATCAGTACAGAACTTCCCTCGGCAATGCGTTTGGCTGCGTCGTTGAGGCTTTTGAGCGCCTGTCTTCCCCGGGATCGGTCAATGGAGATAAAGCCCACTGCCCGCATTGCCGGGCCGAAGATGGGAATGGCAAACAGCTCTTTTTTGGCAATCCAGCGAAAGTCATGGGGGATGTAGCCCTGGAAGGCCCAGATATCTGTCTGGCTGGAGTGGTTGCCGATAAAGATATAGGTCTGGTCAGGATCGAGGTTTTTCCGGCCCTCCACCCGTACATGGATAGCGGCAATCCGGCAGAGCAGGCATCCCCAGGTACGCGGGAACTGCTGTGCCTTTGATGTGGATTTGCGAATCCATTTGACATCTATAATCGCACTCAGGCAGACGATAAAGGTTAGGGGCGGGATGCTGATCAGGGCCAGAACCGCGCGTATGAATTGCAAAGGAGGCATGGCAGTCGGCGTCAGCGGGGAATAAGGGTCATGATGATGCAGAGATGGAATCAGCCATCAGCGGTCTCTTCTCGAGGTTGGAGCATCTTTTGCTATATCATGAAATGGCGTTGTGGAATCGGCATGGATGGAGGAGAGCAGTTCCCGTGGATTGTAGCGAAAATCAATTTCAAGTTCATTACTGCCGAAGAACTCTTCATTAAAGGTAGTAATCAGGTTGAGATGG
Organism: uncultured Desulfobulbus sp.; assembly: GCA_964593645.1. Lineage (GTDB taxonomy): Bacteria > Desulfobacterota > Desulfobulbia > Desulfobulbales > Desulfobulbaceae > Desulfobulbus_C. The sequence continues at coordinate 4,519 of CAZQKF010000130.1, read as the reverse complement.
CCCCAGCGGGTAAGGTAGTAAATAACCAGTTTCGGCAGAACAGTGAAGATAGTTTCTGTAGGACAGGGATCTACAAAACTTGAATTCTGCAGTTTATCGCTGGTCAGTGTCTGTGACTGGTAGAAGTTTTCCAGGAACATGAGCTCTGGAGGCAATCGGACAGTGATCCCGAACCAGTTCAGGATCTTGGCCAGCCGTTCCAGGAAATATTTACCTGACTTGATGACATGGTAGGGGACGTAGATCTCCCGTGGTGTCTTCAGTTCGAGATAGGACTTGATTGTCAGGATAAGATCGTCAAGTTCCACCGGTGTGGGATCGACAAAGTGATAGGTGTGTCCGCTGAACTCATCGCGGTGATCCAGGACGTGGTGGACAAAATAGGGTAGTTTGTTGGCGTTGGTATAGGAGTGGCGCACTCCTCTTTTAGTAAACAGGCAGGGCATGGATTCATCAGCAATGGTAAAGAATAACCGGTGAAAGCCCTGGATCTTATGATCATGTTCTCCGTATACAATGGCAAGTCGGATAACCGTGTAGTCAAGTCCCTGGTTTTCTCCCATGTAACGCAGGGTCCGCTCGCTCATCAGTTTGGACTTGGCGTAGTTGCTCAGATCCGGGGACAGCGGCAGGTGATCGTCTTCGGTGAGCTCCTCACCGCTGGGCAGGGTGGAGGCGGAGCTCATGTGGATATAGGGGATCCCCATGGCGCAGCAGGCACGGGCCATATTAACCGTGCCTAAATAGTTGACTTCAAAGGCCAGCTGGGCATCAGAATCCAGAGCTGCCATGGCCGTATTGATAACAAAATCAGGCTGTACTTTCTGTAGGTACGTCTTGATATCCTGGGCATTTCTGATGGACAGCTTTTTGGAACTCGGCGCCCGGATTTCGATTTCTTCCGGGGTCTTGGTCTTGAAATAATGGGCAAGCGTACCGCCGATTAGGCCGGAACCACCGATAAGAACGCCTAACCGTTTTTTTGTCTGTGCCGCCTGAACCATTGTCTCTCTGGAAATGCCTGTGTTGTAATTGGAGTTATCTCCCTGTATATTATATCGAATGTAGCATAGTCGTCGACAAAAAACATCATTTTTCCTGGCAGCTGAAAGAACCTGTTTCGTTGACGATTGACCGCTGATGGACTATGTTGTGGTAGTTATTGTTGCCTGTGGTTTTTCCGGGCTCTACCGGAAGAAGAGGGGTGCGCAGCTGATAAAAGCTGCTGCCGAACCCTTCAGGTTGATCTGAACGCAAAAAAATTGAGGAATATCATGGCGAAAATTCAAGTGAAAAACCCCATTGTCGAGCTTGACGGTGATGAGATGACCCGCATTATCTGGGCCTTTATCAAGGAAAAACTGATCCTTCCCTACCTGGATGTGGACCTGAAATATTATGATCTTTCCGTCGAGAAACGCGATGAAACCAGAGATCAGATAACCGTTGATGCCGCCAATGCAATAAAGCAGTACCGGGTCGGGGTCAAGTGTGCGACCATTACCCCGGATGAGGCCAGGGTGGAGGAGTTTGATTTACAGGAGATGTGGCGCTCGCCTAACGGCACCATCCGTAATATCATCGGCGGAACCGTGTTTCGGCAGCCCATTATCTGCAATAATATTCCCCGGCTTGTCCCCGGCTGGACCAAACCCATTGTCATCGGTCGTCACGCCTTCGGCGACCAGTACCGGGCAACGGATTTTCTGGTACCGGGCGCAGGCAAGCTGACCATGAAGTTTGAACCGGCTGACGGCGGCGAGGCCGTGGAATATGAAGTTTTTGACTTTCCCGGTAGCGGTTGTGCCATGGGCATGTATAACCTGGATGATTCCATTCGCGGTTTTGCCCGCTCCTGCATGAACTACGGCCTGAATCTCGGCTGGCCCGTGTATCTGTCCACCAAAAACACCATCCTGAAAAAATATGACGGTCGGTTTAAGGATCTTTTTCAGGAGGTCTTTGAGGCGGAGTTTGCCGATAAATTTGCTGAGGCCGGAATCACCTATGAGCACCGGCTGATTGACGATATGGTTGCTGCTGCCATGAAATGGGAAGGCGGCTTTGTCTGGGCCTGTAAAAATTACGACGGAGATGTCCAGTCTGATACCGTGGCCCAGGGCTTTGGTTCGCTGGGACTTATGACCTCGGTGCTGATGACCGAGGACGGGCAGACCGTTGAGGCCGAGGCGGCCCATGGAACCGTTACCCGTCATTATCGTGAACATCAGAAAGGGAATAAAACCTCAACCAATCCCATTGCCTCTATCTTTGCCTGGACTCAGGGTTTGAGTTATCGTGGCATTTTTGACAAGACTCCCGAGGTGGTGCAGTTTGCAGAGACCCTGGAGCGTGTATGTGTTGAGACGGTGGAGTCAGGGTTTATGACCAAGGATCTGGCCTTGCTGATTGGCGGAGAGCAGGGGTTTTTAACCACTGAAGAGTTCCTGGCCAAACTGGATGAAAATTTACAGGCAGCTATGGCATAAGCTGTCGATTATCTAAGCTGGGGCAGGCCTGTCCTGCACCAGCTCATGTTGTTTATATGAAAGTCAGCAAAAAGCACTGATTTTGTTATGCCGCAGTGACGCATTTTCATTGTTCGTTGTGGCTGGCGAATCCGGGTCCAGTCCTGGGGTTATTTCAGACGGCGGTATGTTCCTTCTTCGTGGTTTTAAAGATTTACTCTTTCCCGCCCGTTGTCAGGGGTGTAATAAGCAGATAGATCCTTGCTGCAGCCTGCAGCTCTGCCCGGACTGCGCGCCCCAGCTCGTACCTGTTGCCCCGCCCCTGTGTCTCTGTTGCGGCACTCCTTTTATTTCCGGAAAAAATCATTTATGCGGTGAGTGTCTGCAAGATCATTTCGCCTTTGCCTGCGCCCGCTCCCTGTTTTTCTACCAGGAGCCGGTTCGTACCCTGCTGGTGCAGTTGAAGTTCCGGGGCAGCCTTGCCAGGCTCGACACCTTATCGGTGCTGGCAGGTCAGTTTGGAGCCGCTCATCTGTGCAGTGAACCTGATCTGATCATGCCGGTGCCGCTGCATAAACAGCGGTTGCGTCACCGGGGATTTAATCAGTCCCTGCTCCTGGCCCGCGCCTGCCTGCCTGACTGGCAGCAAAAGATCCGGACGGATCTGCTGCTGCGTCATCAACCCACTGTCCCGCAGACCAGCCTCAGCGGCCGAGCCCGGCGCAATAATTTAAAAAAGGCCTTCAGCGTTGTCACGCCTGACCAGGTTGCGGGAAAGAGCATTCTCCTTGTTGATGATATTTTTACGACCGGCTCAACCCTGCATGAATGCGCCCGGGTTCTCAACCAAGCCGGAGCCGCCAGAGTCGAGGCCTTTACCCTGGCCCGGGCGTTATAAAGAGCTTTGCAACAGGCAATTTCGGGGGTGACACACTGTGGTGCACCTGATATTTGGATGGCCTGCTGTAATTTTTTTTTTACACTGCGTATTTCTCTAAATGCCCTATACAGCGGGTGATTGAAACAGGGAGGTGTTTGTAAGAGAAAAATAGAGGTTTATTGAGTAATTGGCCGTATTTTTAAGAAATAGAGAGTTTTAAATTGTGCATAACCTGTTGACATGGTGTGTAACAATGACATAACATATTTGAATAATAGATAAAAAAGCCAAATTATGTAAAAAGTACGGTTTTAGGGTGTTTTTTTATTACCATCGTCTGTAAAGCCTGTTCCCTGCAGGGGGCGATATTTCACCTCGCTGAATCGAGGTTCAGTTGCAAATCGGCTCTAATCGTTTTTGACCAAAAGGGGATTTTTCAGGTAAACATATCGTCATCATTTTGATTGTTGTCAGCAATCACTCCGCTTTATTTTTTACCAACCTGTACCCGAGAGAACAGATCAGCAATGATGTGGAATAACGTAAAAGAGTCATTACACGGGCTGCTTCCGGAAAGTGAGTACGGCCTGTGGATTAAGCCGATGACCTGTGTCAAAGAGGATGAGACCGCTGTAGAGCTCTCCTGCCCGGATCGTTTTTTCAGCGCCTGGGTTGAGGAGCGTTATCTTTCGATGATTAAGAGCAGCCTGGCCGAGCTTTGTGATACTCCGCCGACTATTCGCCTGACAGTGGCTGATGCTCCCGCCCTGCAGCTTGAGCATAGCAACGCCGGTCAGCTGCGACTGCCCGGGGTGAGCACGGGCAGATCCTGTGTGCGATCCCTGCACCCGGCCTATACCTTTGATCAGTTTATGGTTGGTGAGTCTAATATGCTTGCTCGCTCCGCCTGTGACGCCATTGCCTCCAACAATCCGGCATTCGGCAACTGTCTGTTCATGAATTCCGAGACCGGGCTGGGCAAAAGCCATTTGACGCAAGGAGTTGTGCATCACGTGATGAACACCTCTCCGGCAACCCGCATGCAGTACCTTACAGCCCAGCAGTTTTCTGCGGAAAAGAAGGAACCTCTCCATTGGTTGACCCTCGAATTTAACAATGATGTCTTTTGCTTGCAGGCCGGAGTTATCGGCCGGGCTGTCCTTTTCCACCT
>CAZQKF010000129.1:0-6132 GCA_964593645.1 uncultured Desulfobulbus sp. | reverse complement strand
ATGATAATATTGGAGAGACAGTGCAGGATCTTGGATTGAGCCGGGCAGTGCTGGATCAATTAATCATCGGCACCTACGGCTCATTCAATCCACACCAGGGCCCTGCAGCCCGCGGACTGACCGCCCGTAACGAATACCTCTCCGGCATCACACCCGAGTACAAACAGCAGCGCATTGAAGAGATCATCGACACCACAGTGGAGAATATGCGCTCGTTTGCGCCGCTATTTAATAAACTGAAGGATAACAGCTTCCGGGCAACCATCGGCAACTGTGAAAGTATTAAGAAAGACGGTGAGCTGTTTGATGATATAGCGGAGTTGTGAGTAACAGGTATCTAACACGCTAATTTTACTCAATTAAACACCGAGAGACAGCCTCGTTAACTTATTAACATTGCGTTGTTTCCTTTCCCATGACATAAGATTGCTGTGAGCTTGCGAAATCGTAACTATTCAGGTAGCAGTATAATCTTGGCATAACCGGTGATCTGTAACTGCTCAGATGTGCCCCATATTATGGTAAGCAGGCCAACGAAACTATAGCCCGCCTATGTGAGGCGGCCTGATCGCCATAAGATGGGGTGCAGCTGAACAGTTACGCGAAATCCAGCTTTCTCATCGGCTCACCTTGATCTTCTCATCACTGCAGCGGCTAAGGGGTCATTTTTCCAGTGACTGAGATCAGTCCTCCAGCCCTCTTGCAGATATACTACTCGATCTTTTATTCCGCGGAACGGTGCTAACAGCTCAGCATTGTTCCGCCCTCCCCTGCTCTGATCTGCAGAGCAGGGTGTTCCCGGAAAAATGAACATCGTCACGTTCCGGATAATCGACTATGTAATGCAGACCCCGTGACTCCTTTCGTAGAGACGCACTGCGCACGATCAGTTCTGCAATTACGGCGAGATTTCGCAGTTCAACCAGATCAGGGGTCAACAGATAATCGTGGAAATGCTCACTGATTTCGGCCAGGATAGGTGCCAGCCGACGCTCGACCAACTGCAGTCTTTTCTCCCTGCGGACAATACCAACATAGTTCCACATCAGGCGGCGGATCTGATCCCAGTTATGACTGATCAGTACATTTTCCTCAATAGACCGGGCCTGTCCAACCCGCCAGTCACTGACATCCAGCTGTGTCTGAATAGCTATATCATGCCAGTTCTCCTGCAGCCATAACGCACCCCGGTGGGCAAAAACCACAGCCTCAAGCAGAGAATTACTGGCCAACCTGTTCGCCCCGTGCAGACCGGTACAGGCCACCTCACCAAAAGCCAGCAAATTTGCAATGGATGTCACCCCCCAGTCATCAACCTGAACCCCGCCGCACATGTAATGGGCTGCCGGCACCACTGGAATCGGCTGCCGGGTAATATCCACCCCGAATTTTTTACAGGTTCCATAGATATTGGGAAATCTGTTTTTAAGAAAGCCTGCATCCTTATGGCTTATATCCAGATACACGCAGTCTGCCCCACTCTCCTTCATCTCAGAATCAATGGCCCGAGCCACGGCGTCACGAGTCGCCAGGTCACCGCGGGCGTCATACCTGGTCATAAAGGGCTGTCCTTTTTCATTGATCAGCACCCCACCCTCCCCTCGAACAGCCTCGGATATGAGAAAATTCTTGGCCTGGCGGTTAAAAAAACAGGTCGGATGAAATTGAATAAACTCAAGGTTTGCAACTCTGGCCCCAGCCCTATAGGCCATGGCAACACCATCGCCGGTAGCAATATCCGGGTTGGTAGTATACAGGTACACCTTGCCGCAGCCGCCGCTACAGAGCACGGTGGCTTTGGCCCGCCTGGTTTCAACCTCTCCGGTGTTTCTGTTCAGCACATAGGCCCCAAGACAGCGATCCACCTCCGCAGCTTTTTTTCCGCTCACCTTGGATTCAAGCAGAAGATCAATAGCCAGGTGATCCTCCAGCACCTGCACCCGGGAACTCGCCTCAACCTTTGCAAGTAAGGCCCGTTCTATCTCGCGCCCGGTTAGATCATGGGCATGAGCCACCCTGCGGGCAGAATGCCCTCCTTCCATGCCAAGGTCAAACTCTTCTCCATTCCTGCCCTGCTGAAAATTCACACCGAAGTCAACCAACTCCCGAACACGATCAGGCCCCTCCTCAACGACCATCCGGACAATATGCTCATCACAGAGCCCATCGCCGGAAACCAACGTATCCCGGACGTGATCTGCTGACGTATCCTCTTGCGACAACACAGCAGCCACCCCGCCCTGGGCAAGATTCGTCGCTGTATCCACCCGTCCTTTTTTTGTAACCAGGGTAACATCGGCAAAAGCGGCCACCTTAAGAGCAAACGACAGCCCGGCCACTCCACTGCCAATCACCAGCACATCCGTCGAAAACATATCCATCCCCCGAAAGAGAATACACACCTCGCACCGGACAACAACGGCCGAATACAAGCTGTCACGAAACAATGTTTCACGTGAAACATTGAAAAAAAAGTTCACCACAAGAACAGAGTGTAGTATACTCGCTTCAACAAACATCAACAAGGTGCGGGGAGTTTAATGGCGAACACGAAGAATGCAAAGATTATTGCCTTTGCAAATCAAAAAGGTGGGGTAGGGAAAACAACGACTGCCCTTAACCTTTCTGCTGTACTGGCAACCAAAGGGAAAAAAGTTCTGCTTGTTGATTCTGACCCGCAGGGGAACGCCTCAAGCGGTGTAGGCGTGTTTAACTCGGATCCGGAAAAGCACCTGTATCACTGCTATATGAACAATCCGGACGCAGCACCGTGCATCCAACCGACAAATGTCAAAAACCTGTCGGTTCTAGCCGCCTCCATTGACCTTGTCGGGGTAGAGGTTGAACTTATCTCCTTGAAAAATCGTGAAAAAAGGCTCAAGTCGGTGTTACGCACCGTCCGGGATCAGTATCACTATATAATAATAGACTGCCCGCCCTCTCTGGGCTTGCTGACGATTAACGGCTTGACAGCTGCCGACTCGGTGCTCATTCCCATGCAGTGTGAATATTTTGCCCTGGAGGGGCTGGCACAACTCATCGCGACCATTCGCAAGGTGAAAAAAAATCTCAACCGCGGTCTATATATCGAAGGATTATTGATGAGTATGTACGACCGCCGTAACAGACTGACCCACCAGGTAGCCGCAGAGATACAGGAACATTTCGGTGACCAGGTGTTCACGACGGTGATACCCCGTAATGTCCGTCTCAGCGAAAGTCCCAGTCACGGCAAGACCATTATTGAATATGACAAGAGTTGTCCCGGGGCCAAGGCCTTTATCAAACTCGGCAATGAATTTCTGAAACGAAACAGGAAACGATCATGAGCAGCAAAAGCGTATTAGGCAGAGGGGTCGGGGCATTACTGCCGGACGACCTGACACTTGATGACGAAGAACGATTTTTCCTCTGTGATATCGACAAAATAGAGGCAAATCCCAATCAGCCACGCAGTTACTTTGATGAAGAAAAGCTTGAGCAGTTAGCTGATTCAATCCGTGAACACGGCATTATTCAACCGTTACTGGTCACCAAATCCGGCGGCAACCGGTACAGTCTCATCGCCGGAGAACGGCGGCTTCGCGCTGCGCGTATTGCCGGAGAAGACGAGATACCGGTAGTTGTTATGGAAAGTGGCTCTGAGGATGAAAACCTTGAGCTTGCACTTATTGAAAACATCCAGCGCCATGATCTGAACCCCATTGAAGAGGCCCGGGCCTATTCCCGACTCATTGATGAGTTTCAACTCACCCAGGAAGAAGTTGCACGTAAGGTCGGTCGTAAGCGGTCTACCATTACCAATGTACTTCGGCTACTTAAGCTTCCGGAAACACTCCAAAATGATGTTGCCGTTGCCAATATCACGGAAGGGCACGCCCGAGTTCTGCTTCGCCTGAAGGATAACCCTCAACTCATGCAGGCAATACGGGATAGAATCATCAGGGAAGACCTCTCTGTCCGTCAGACTGAAAACCTCTGCCGTCAAACCCCGAAAAAGGCAAAACCTATCAAGGCCCGTGCCAAGGAAGATGAACTGCCAACCTCATACTGCCGCTCATTAACCACCCAGCTCACCAATGAACTCAACACCAAGGTCAGGATCATTCAGAACGGTGTCCGTGGCAGGCTGGAAATTGAATATTACTCATCTGATGATCTTGACCGGTTAGTCAGCCTGGTCACTGAATAGGAATATGCATGGCACTGATGCAGATAACCATTATACCGATGGGAACCGGAACCCCCAGTGTCGGCAAGTATGTAGCCGATATCCAGGAACTCCTTGCAAGCTCTGACATCGAACATGAGCTCAACGATATGGGAACACTTCTGCACGGCAATGCCCGTGAGCTCCTGGACCTTGCCGCAGACATCCACGAACATCCGTTCACCAGGGGAGCACAGCGGATAGTCACCAATATTATACTGGACGACCGGCGTGACCTGGAACGAGACCGGGGAATAGGGGATAAAAAAAAGGCCGTACTCGACCTTATGGAGGAGAGAGAACGTGAAAAATAAAGACTTCAAACCCAGACGTGCCCCGTTTGTTCTGTTGGGCTTTTTCCTGCTGCTCTGGATCATCGGCATCAGCCTGAAAGAACCAACCCGGGTAATGGAACAGGCAAAGTCGATCTGTCTTGAATGTATAGGAATAGGGTAGGGTGCTATGGAACTTGCAAGAAAATGGGTCCAGGCGCTCTGGTTTTTCCTGGCAAACGGGTTCTGGGGCTTTCCTGTTACCGGCAATATTTACCAGGGGCCGCTCAAGGTTATCTGCTCTCCCGGCCTTAACTGTTATTCCTGTCCGGCAGCAACGACCTACTGCCCTATCGGCAGTCTGCAGCAGCTACTGCTCGGTATTCGCTTTTCCCTGCAGACCGGCCAATTTTTTTTCGGCACCTTTGTAATAGGTACCTTGGGGATGCTCGGCGCGGTATTCGGCCGATTTATCTGCGGCTGGGCCTGTCCGTTCGGCTTTATCCAGGAACTGCTGCACAAAATACCATCGCAAAAATTTTCTATCCCGGATCCACTCAGGTGGCTCAAATACGGATTTCTCCTCTTCTTCGTCATCATCCTGCCCCTGGTACTGGTCGATGATTTCGGCATGGGCAAACCCTGGTTTTGTAAATACGTGTGTCCAGCCGGCACTCTTGAGGCGGGCATTCCCATGTTGATCCTCATGCCGGATCTGCGCAGCACCGTGGGCTGGCTGTACCTCAACAAGATTATGATTTTAATAGGTTTTATTGTCTGGTCGGTTCTCTCGTCACGTCCCTTTTGCAGAACTACCTGTCCGCTCGGTGCCTTTTACGCACTGTTCAGTCGATATCAACTCATTAAGTTGAAATTAAACGAAGATAACTGTACAACATGCGGAGCCTGCCACAGCGTCTGTCCGGTGGAGATCAAATTTAATGAAACACCTGACAGCTGCGAATGTGTCAACTGCATGCGCTGCATGACTGAGGCTTGCCATTTTGATGCCATTTCCGTTGAAGTTGCCGGTTACCCGATGTTTGGCCCCAATCTTAATAAGAAAAAAATAACAACCTGAAACAATTATGAAAAAAACACATTACATACTGCTGTTTGCCTTGTTTTTCCTGTTGATTGCCCAGGTCGGAACGGTGATGGCTGAAATGGTATCCATTAATGGTAATGAAATTAACATGCGTTCAGGCCCGGGAAAAAAATATAAAGTGATCTGGAAACTGGGGGACGGCTTTCCCCTCAAGGTACTCAAGCACTCCGGCAAATGGCTGCGGGTTCAGGATTTTGAAGGCACCATCGGCTGGATTCATAAGGGGGTGGCCAACAGAACTCCGCACATGATCGTCAAGGTTCATAAAAAAACGAAAAAACAGATCAACGTGCGCAGCGGGCCGGGCACAAATAAACGTATTGTTGCCAAGGCCTATTATGGCGTAGTGTTCAGGACTCTGGAGCAGAAAAGCGGCTGGGTAAAGGTGCGGCACGGCAAAAAAGTAACCGGCTGGGTCAAGCGCAGCCTGCTATGGGGATTTTAACCAGGCATACAAAAAAACCCGCTCAAAAGAGCGGGTACATACTGGCGGAGAGGGAGGGATTCGAACCCTCGGTGGAGTATAACCCCCACACTCGCTT
>CAZQKF010000128.1:5407-6158 GCA_964593645.1 uncultured Desulfobulbus sp. | reverse complement strand
GCCACCCCGATAAAGGGGGAGTCGATGTAGGCATCCCCGCTGACCAGAATAACATCGAGACGTTTCCAGCCCAGAGTACGAAGTTCTTTTTTAGTAGTTGGTAAAAACATATGACCCTGGCTTCATTTTGTTGTATTTGTGTGATTTTATTCACGGCGAGGCGCCGATCCTACAGACCTTGCCGGTTCCAGGGGTAGGAGCGGCGCCCCGCCGCGAAAAGCTGCAGCCTCTCCTCAGGCTCACGAGGTCAACGGCCAAAAGAACGGCATCACCAGCATCAGCACGCCCAAGGTCACCAGGGTCAGCAGACCGCCGACCAGCATATAGTCTTTAAAACGATATCCGCCCGGGCCCATAACCAGAATATTGGCCGGATGAGAGACCGGGGTCATGAAACTGGCGGAAGCAGCCATGGCAACGGCCATGACCAGACCATACGGTGAAAGCCCCATGTCAGCGGCAGTATTAAAGACAATCGGTGCCATCAAAACAATCAGCGCGGCAGTGGGCACAAAACAGGTCGCCAAAAATGTCAACGACATCAGACCGAACATGACGGCATTAGGCCCAAAAGGTCCGACCACGGCCACCACCCCTTCGGCAATCATTTGAGCAGCACCGGTTTGATCAAGAGCCGTACCCAGCGGCAGCATACCGGCAATCAGGAATACGGCCTTCCACTCAATCTGGCGGTATGCCTCTTCCATGGTCAGGCAACCGGTCAGTACCATCAGGGCAGCCCCCACTACGG
>CAZQKF010000128.1:0-5397 GCA_964593645.1 uncultured Desulfobulbus sp. | reverse complement strand
GCCGCAATATAGATCGGCACCCAGCCGATAATAACAGGGATCAGAACCAGAGCCAACAGGGAAAGAGAAACCTTCATCTTATCCAGGCGCAGTTCTTCCTGAACCGTCTCGGTCAGAACGATAAAATCCGTTTCCCGACCAACCAGCTGTAATTTACTGCGGGGCCCCATAAGTAGCAGCGAATCACCAAACTGCAGTTCAATATCCCGTAGGTCGGATCGATATGCCCGTCCCCTTCGCCACAGGGCCAGCACGTTTAAGCCAAATTTTTCCCGGAAGTTAATCTGGCGCAGGGTCTTGCCTTCCAGATCAGTCTGCGGGGAAAGAACAGCCTCCACCAAGCCAATACTGCCGGACAATAAATGATCTACATTGGGACTGGCGGTCTGCTCAATCTCCAGTTCTTCCAGGCCACGCAAATCCTCCAGATCACGGAGATGCCCTTCGACGACCAACCGGTCTCCAGTCTGCAAAATTTCTGAAGGTTCCGGCATGATAATGGGCTGATCGTCGCGTAATATTCCAAGAATCCTGCTGCCCAGGGCCTCTCCCAGACGACTTTCGCGAAGTGTCTGACCAGCCAGTGGTGACTCCGATGGAATTGCCATCACCATCAAGCGGTCATGCAGATGATATCTGGCAGCCAGCCTCGCCCGTTCAACAGGACGAAAATGGTCAAACCCGTTTGTATTCTTGAACTTCTCCAGGTACTCATCCGTACCAGCCACCAGCAGTTGATCTCCACTGTGCAGGGGGGCATCGGCCAGATTAACCCGCCTGATCCGCTCATCCCCGGCAATGGCAAGCACATTCAGGCCAAAGCGGCTGCGAAAATCAAGCCCATTCAGGGTACAACCGACAAAAACGGAATTTTCCGGCAGGGTTACCTCAGCGGTCTGCACCGTGCCCGAGTACGGGACATCAAGGTCAATAGCGTCCTCCTCTACTTCCAGACTCTGCCAGTTCTGCAATTTTTCCAGGGCGTCAATCCGGCCTTTTATGGTCAGTAAATCTCCGACACGCAGGAGTTCGGAAGGCCCTGGATCCTGCACTATTTCCTGATCCCGGCTGATGGACATGACGTACCAGCCCAGGATTGAACCCAACCTGACCTGGGCCAGTGTCCTGCCCGCCAACACCGAATCAGTAGGCACCCGGACGCGAAATAACCGTTCCTGCAGTTCATACTTCTGCTGCCAGTCAGCGGAAGATCCGCCTGTTCCCTCGCCGACTCCACCATTATTGGGCAGAAGATGACGACCGATGAAGGCCATAAAGGCAATTCCGGAAAACATGACAATCAGGCCCACCGGGGTAAAATCAAAAAACGTAAAGGGTTTGAGGCCTGCATCGCGCAGGGCGTCACTGACCAGAATATTGGGCGGGGTACCGATCTGGGTCGTCAGGCCACCTAACAGCGAGCCATAGGCCAGCGGCATCAGCAGTCTGGACGGTGACCGACCTGTTTGTCGGGCTATATCAATGACTACCGGCAGCATCAGGGCGGCCACGGCTACATTATTCATAATGGCCGACAACACTCCAGCCGTGGTCATGATGACAATAATCATCGACGTCTCAGTGGTGCCGGCCATCTTTAAAACAAAGTTGCCGATAACCTTGGCCACCCCGGTGCGGGTGAGGCCGCCGCTTAAAATAAACACCGCCCAGATAGTGACAACAGCCGGATTACTGAACCCGGACAGAGCGTCAACAGGGGAGACAAGGCCGGTCAGGGCAACCGCACCCAGGCAGAGCAATGCCGTGACTTCCAGGGGAATCCATTCCGTGACCAGAAAAACAATTGCTATGGTTAAGATGCTTAAGACGAGGATGATTTCAAAGGTCAAGGGATGTCGGCTCCGCTACTGTTTTTTGTATTCAGGTGATATTTTTGCTCAAGTAGGAGCGGCACCTCGCCGCGAAAATGGACTCCAATCGCGGCGAGACGCCGCTCATCTACATCTACAATGCGTCAGGTACGGTTCTGCTCTGCCGCAGATCGTCCGGCCAGCCAGCCGGTGGAAAAGGCGGCTTGCAGATTGTAGCCGCCCGTGTCGGCCTGTAGATCAAGCAGTTCTCCGGCAAGATAAAGTCCGGGACAACATTTTGATTCCATGGTTCGAGGGTTTACCAATCCCAGGTCAACTCCACCGGCGGTGACAATGGCCTCTTTAAAGCCACGATATCCGGTTACTGTAAAAGAAATATTTTTTAGCCAGTGACGAAGCTGTTTACGCTCAGCGGCCCGGACTTCTCCGGCAAGGCGGTCAGCAGAAATACCTGTTGCAGACAGACAAACCGAAACCATTTCCCGGGCCATCAACCCTCGCAGTACGGAATCCATCCGTTCTTTCCTGCGTTCGTTGAAATCACGCAGCAACCGGCTGTCCAGTTTCTGCACGTCCAAAGCCGGTTTAAGATCAAGAACCAGGCCGACTTTTTTCCCAGCCCGCAGCGCATCAACTATCAGGCCGCTTACAGTGAGAATTACCGGACCGGACAGACCATATTTCATAAACTGCAGCTCACCAAACCCGTCCTGCTTTTTTTTACCGTTAACAAACAGCTGCACTCCCACATTGCGCAGATGCAGTCCGGTAAGACGTCTGGCCAGGTTGCCCTCTGTTTCAACAGGAACCAAGGCAGGCCTGAACGGCACAATCTTATGGCCGACAGATTCTGCCAGCCGGTATCCGTCCCCAGTCGATCCTGTGGCAGGATAGGATTTACCGCCGGTGGTCAGGATAACCGCCTGACCATAGATTGGATTACCATTACAGACAACTCCGCGTAATTTCCCCTCTTCCACAAGCAACTCATCCACCCGGGAATCAGGACGAATCGAAACCGGCAACCCCTCCAGCCAACGCAAGAAGGTTTTGAGCACATCCGGGGCCTTGCCGCTTGTCGGAAAAACACGACCGCCCCGCTCTTTGACCAGTTCCAGGCCATGTTGTGCAAAAAACTGCATCAGCTCGGCGCTGAAAAACCGATTAAAGGGCTGGCGGAGAAACCGACCTGTTTTTCCGAAATGTTGAATGAACTCCGAGAGCTCGGCAATATTTGTAATATTACAGCGGCCCTTGCCGGAAATACAGATCTTGCGGCCGGGCCGTTTCATCTTCTCCAACAGCACCACCTCGGATCCGGCCTCAGCTGCCTGCCCGGCAGCCATCAGACCGGCAGCGCCACCACCTACCACAAGTACTCTGCTCACGACTTCACCACTGCCGACTGGTTTGTTTTTGGTAAATAGACAACAAAAACCGGATTGCGGCAGTTATGGACAACCGAGTTGGCCAGTGATCCAAAAAATTTTCGCGGCAGACCTGTCCGCCTGGGCGCAGACATAATGATCAGATCATGATAATCGGCTTCACTGAGAATAGACTCCAGGCGTGATTCTGCTGCTTCCACAGCACACCGGGTTTCCACGTCATAGAGGTTGGAGTCTGCCCACTCCCGCAGCCGATTTTTTGCTACATCCTGTTCCGTGGAACTACAATCAGCAGGCAGCAGGTATTGAAAGGTGATGCGCGGATGACGACTGGTTGCCATGGCCTCTAATATGGGCAGTAGATCGTCAAGTTCCTGCTCTGCCAAAAAAGGAACCAAGATACGCTCCCAGGCCATAGTACCGACAAAACGAACCGCAATGACCGGACAGAGAACATTGGCTGCCACCTGATCAAGCACCTTTTGCAGAGCCAACGGCTTACGCCCGAGGGGATAACCCAGGACCACGGCTCGGGCGTTGTTGTATTCCGCCGCCGCTACAAGACCGGAGGCCGGATGATCGTAAATAATCTCCTGCCGCACCGGATAGCCCAACTGTTCCGCCTCATCAATTTCCGGCAGAAAAAGGGCATGGCGTTCCTGTTCTGTTAACGGCACCGCTGTTTTATTCAGCACTCGAACCGACATGGGCAGGGCATGAAAATGATGGGCCAGGATGGTTGCTATCCTGGCCAGAGCGCGGGCAGTGGCAAAATGATAGGCGCCAAAGGCCACCACCCCCTGGGGATGAGCAACAGGATGAAGAGATTCCTCGGTCCAGGGTGCCAGGATGATGCCCTCGGAACTACTCAGCCAGCGATCACAGGCCAGAGGTGTTTTCCCCTTGCACTCCGGCCGCGCCTCCGGCACACCGGCCTCACCCGCTTTTTCAATGGTTACCCGGGCAAGAACCGGCCCGCCCAGCTCAGACAGCACCACGCCTGCCAGCACCACGGGGGTAATAATTGCCGACCAGGCAGCAAGCTGCGGATCACTGCTTACCATAAAGACCAGGCCGATGGCTACTCCTGCCTGAGGCAGCAGGGCCAGGCCGATATAATTTCTGACTGTTTTGTCAGCTCCGGACATCAGACCGCCCAGCCAGGAACCGAAATATTTTCCGCAGATTCTGGCAACAAAATACACCAGCCCCACCCAGCCGGCCAGTTTCAACGCTGAGAGATCCAGATGCACCCCGGCCAGGGTAAAAAACAGCACATAGATGGGGGGCTCAAAGGCATTCAACGCCCGAAACAGACGCACATCACGCTCGGCCCGGTTAATTATGGTAAAACCAGCCATCATACCGGCCAGCAAAGGTGAAAGGTGAAGCATCCGGGTTAGCTCCCCGCAGAGCAGCAGCAGGGCCAGGCCTGCAGTCAGCATCTCACCCCGATTATGGAGTTTATGCAGAACAAAATCGATCAAAAATCCGGTAACAATACCAATGGCCAGCGATGCACCAATCTCGTAAAAACAGGCGGCCAGGGCCTGCAGGGGAGTTCCTCCGGAACCCACCAGCTGGTGGGCCGCAGACACGGCCATACCAAAAATCATAATGGCCAGACCGTCATCAACGGCCACTACAGCCAGCAGAGTTGAGGTCAACGGCCCGCGGGCATTGAGTTCACGCACAATATGCAAAACTGCAGCCGGGGCCGTGGCAACGGCAACTGCTCCCAGCAAAAGGGCCAAAATCAGATGCTCATGGGCTGCAACATCAGGTCCGGAAATCAGCCAGGTCGTGATCCAGGTTCCACCCGCCACCAGCACAAAGGCAGCCACAGCCTGAACAATAGAGATATACATCACATCACGGGCCACAGAGCCCAGACGTCGCAACTCCACATGTTCACCAATGCCGAAGGCAATCAGCATCAAGGCGATCTGGGTGAAATGGTCCAGCTTATGGCCGACAAGATCGACCGTGATCAAGCCGAAGCCGGAAGGCCCCAGCAGCAGGCCTGCCAGAATAAAGCCGGTTACCGAAGGAAGCCGGATCAGCTGGGCAAGCTTGGCGATCAGCAACCCGACTGCGAGCAAAATAGCTATACCGAATGTGGCCTGATTTACCATATTATTGACGGTTCAGGGTTCAGGGTTCAAAGTTTTTGGTTT
>CAZQKF010000127.1:0-6179 GCA_964593645.1 uncultured Desulfobulbus sp. | reverse complement strand
ACTGCACTACCTCAAGTCATTTCTGAAAGACACGACTACTCATGGTACAATCTTTGCCACTAAGCGGAATCCGGCTCGTCTCAAGTCATGTCTGTACTGTCATCCTGTGGATAAACTGCAGGATGAGACTGAAATGCTGCGCATGAATCACGAGCAGCATGTTGTCAAGGAGCAGCTGTTGTGTACAGACTGCCACCAGGATGCCATTCACGGATCCATGAGTTTTGAAGAGAATATGATTTGGCCGAAGGAAAAAAACTGTATAGCCTGTCATCTGCAAACAGGTGCCCTGACCAACTGCGAAAGTTGTCATCGACAGCATGTGATCAGGGGGCGGAGTCAGGTCTATAACCTGGAGGGTTTAGAAGAACCTGGGACTCGACCCAAGGGGAATAACTGAGTTTTGCAGGGTACGTAACAGAAGTAAAACGTCAGTAAATTTCATTGTTCATTGTGGCCGCCCGGTCATAATGAACAATGAATTTCTCTAAAAAAGATATCCAGTTGAGCTCATTATAAAAAAAATTATTGTGGAGCTCGGATTAATACTTTGCTTCTTGAGGCGTTCAGTGCCGGAATAAGAATAGTTTTTTATTTCGGCGGCCTTTCACCGTATCTGGTAGAGTATGTTTTCTTCATGCTCATGATACTGTCAAGTCATCCACGTCTCTAAGCGGATACAGGTATCATTCTATTTTTGCAGATTATACGCTGCACACATTATGCCGCCGTTCATGGCGGGAGGATCAGGTGATGCCATTACACAGGTAAAGGAAGAACAAAAAAAAACCCCCGGGGACAGCCGCTTTACCGAGGGATTATGCCGAGCCTTGATCATAAAAAAAGAAGTCTCGCCGGAGAGGTTTAAGGATCTTGATGCAGACAGCGCCCTTGCTACCTGTCCCAGAGAGTGTCATGTGTGCTGCAAGATAGATGTAACCTTGGATTTAACCGCTGTCGAATCATTGATGGTCTATCTGTTGAACCGGGATATCGTGGATCTGATTGATGAATATATCGGGCTGCACGATCCGACCGGTTACTGCCCGTTTATGATTACGGGCAAATGTGTAATTAATCACTATAAGCCCTCTGCCTGCCAAATGTTCATGCCCTTTGACTTTCAGGGAAAAGCAGTATGTTCGTATCTCGTTGACGCAGAATCAACAGAGCAGTTTATCGGTTCAACAGCCTGCACCATGCACTCCAACTCCTATGCCGTTCACGGCTGTATGCTGGAGATTCAGGAGGAGTTGGCCGTATATTTATCGCAAACCTGTTTTAAAAATATTTATGAAGGCACTGCCTGGTGGCGCTTGCATTATGATGATCTGCCGCAGGAAACGAGAGTCGGCCTTGAATCCATTATCAATGAAGACGCTGCCGGTCTAGGTCGATTGGGTGCCTTTAATTTCGAAGAATCGCTGAGCGTGGGATTTCATCGATATAATGACAGCATAGAGCAGCACGAAAAAATGGTGCATGACCAGTAGACGGCGTGACGGCTATCCAACGGTTGCGAACATAACAGGGGTGGGCAGCAGAATGTGGATTCGGGTCCAACCGGCGGGCTCACTGGATATCTCAACATTGCCGTGATGGAGTTCTACAATGCGTTGGACAATGGTCAGCCCTAGTCCTGAACCGCCAAGCGCTGTGGCACGTGATTTTTCAACCCGATAGAACTGGTTGAAGACCCGTTTAAGGTCATCAGTCGGTATTCCAGGTCCGGTGTTGGATATTTCAAGCTTTACATTGTCGTTTGTTGTGTTCAGGGTTACGCGTATTTTTCCGTTTTCTTTATCGTTGTATTTTACCGCGTTGTCGAGCAGGTTGATCAGCATTCGTCTGATTTTCTCCCTATCCCCCGGCACTTGGGCAGATTGTTCTATGGCGTGTTCAATATGAATATCGGCCGCCAGAAAAATATCTTCAAATTCGCTGAGTACTGAGCCCGTAAGATGTGACAGGTTGACTGGTTCGGCAGTATAAGTTTCGCCGAGTTCCAGGGCGGAGAGATCAAGCAGGCTCTTTACCAGACGATCCATGCGTAGGAGACTGTCTGCCTGACCGACCAGCTGTGTTTGAAACTGTTCAGGAAGGTCGCTACGCTGCAGGGCTTCATCAAAAAAGAGACGCTGCATGGCAATGGGGGTTTTCAGCTCATGGGAGGCGTTGGCGATGAATTCTTTCTGGCGTCGAAAGGAGAACTGCAGTCGGTCAAACATCTGATTTAAGGAAGACGCGAGGGTGTACAGTTCATCCTTATTGGTGCCCAGGGGAATTCGTTTGTCCAGTGTTTTTTCACTGATTTTCCGGGCCAGGGTATTGATCTTGCTGATGGGCTGGATAATTTTTCCTGCCGCAAAATAGCCGAGCAGCAGCAGGCTGATGGCAAAGAGTACCAGCCCTGCTGCGATCGAAAGCATTAAATCGGTTATCTCTTCCTGCAATTTTTCCATGGGTCGGGCAATCTGGACAAGATATTCACGGTCTGCAAAGGGCAGAGTAAAAACACGTACCCGAAATGTAACTGTATCTCCATCTTCCTGTTCCAGTGCAGCTGCTTCGGGTGGAATAGCCGTGCTGATATTATAGCCTTTCTCTGTGACGGTGAGCGGCAGGTCGACCAGATCCGTCATTGTCGAACTGTACATAAGCTGTTTTTGCTTATCAAAGACCTTAAACCAATAGAGTTTGCCCATCGCATCCAGCATGACCAGGTTTGTTTGCGGTTTCGGCCGGTCAATGCCCGGAGCCAGTCCGGCCAGCAGGGTGTGTGCCAGAGAGTCAAGTTCAGCATCAAGCAGTTCATAGGGTTGCTCAATCATTTCAAAGGCGATGACAACGGAAAAGAGCAACCCCGCTACAACTCCGGCACCAGTTATCCAGAGCGTAATTGTGTTGCGGATTTTCACTAGGTACCGCCCTTGATCATATAGCCAATTCCCCGGACAGTATGGATAACTGTTCCCTTGTGATCACCGATTTTTTTACGCAAATTCTTTATATGAACATCAATGCTGTTGGACATGGTTACCGGGTCAAATGCATCTCCCCATACATGTTCTGCTATGGTGTAGCGTGAGACGGCACGATTTGTATTATAGAGCAGAAATTCGAAGATAGAGAATTCTTTTGGTGTAAGGTCGAGTGGTTTGTTTTCTTGGACAGCCGACCTGGTAACAGTGTCCAGGGCAATATCTGCTGTCTTCAGGATCGGTGCACTGCTTGTGCTGTTGCGCCGCAGCAAGGCTCGGATTCGTGCTAACAACTCTTCCATGGAATAGGGCTTGGCCAGATAATCGTCTGCACCAAGATCAAGGCCCTTGATTCGATCATCGATATTACCCATGGCTGTCAGCATCAGTACCGGTGTTGTTTTCTTTTCATTGCGCAGTTCAAATAAAACCTCAAAGCCATTTTTCTTCGGCAGCATGATATCAAGCAGGATGAGATCGTAGGGATCAACATAAATTCTATCCAGAGCCTCAACACCGTCAAAGGCCGTGTCAACGGTATAGCTCTGGCGGGTAAGGGCATACCGGATCTGTTCAACAAGATCCGGTTCATCGTCGACAATAAGAATTCGCACTTTCGTGCCCCTGTGTATGATTTTGGATTTCAGTAGTCCAGTCACAGTCTATGACCATTAATTCAAACATACTATCAGCCGATTATGAAGAAATTGTACTGCCAATCCTTTTTTTGCCGTTTTCGTAGGCTACAGGGCCGGTTTGGTGTTAATTGACGGATTTGTATTTAAATTTTAAGGACGTAAGTACAGTGGGTTACCTGCATTCTTACTGATACCGACCTTTGTTGAACAGTTCAAATGCGCATTGGTAGTATGCTGTAGCAAGATTGGTCAAACCTGGATCATCAGGTATCAGGGTAAACTTCTCCGTGCCTAGTGTATAGCGGTAAGTTGTAACGGTATCGCGTAATCCCAGGATAACCAGTTTTTCTTTTTGGTACAGGGCAACATCATGATTATGATTAAACAGTAAAGGGGCCTGTTTCGCATCACCATCTAAAACATCACGTCCAAAAAATGGAGCCTGATAAGGTAGGCCGAGAAGGGTAAGTACCGTGGGGGCAATATCCATCTGGCTGATCGGGGCCTGTATTTGCCGGGGTTTAATACGGCCGGGTGCAAACAGCAGCAGGGGAATTTCATAACTGGATATCGGTATCTGGGCTTCTCCGTACACCCGTGCGCCATGGTCTGCGACAATAACAAAGAGTGTATTTGAATACCAGCTGTGTGTTTTCGCCTGGGTGAAAAAGTCACGCAGTGCATAATCGGCATACAGCACACCGGCGTTATGACCGCCTCCTTTTGCAGGAATACCGGGTATTCCTGCAGGAAATGTATAGGGGGAATGATTGGAGGTCGTCATTATAATTGTGAAAAAAGGTTTGTTCTGCTGCGCGAGCTTGTCAAAATAGGCTCGAGCATGTTGAAATAGATCCTGGTCAGAAACGCCCCATATATTAGTAAATACTGGATTTTTGATATCTAAACGGTCGCTGAGCGCAAATCCGTTTCCGCCGAAATAGGCGTTCATATTGTCAAATTGTCCATATCCGCCGTAGAGAAAACTTGTCTGATAGCCATTTTCCCGCATAACCTTGCCCCAGGTGGCAATATGATCTCCACCTGGTCGCTTCACAATCGATTCACTTGGTATGGGCGGGAACGATGCACTAATCGCCTCCAGTCCACGTACTGTTCGCGTTCCGGTGGCATAGGCCTGGTTAAAGAATATTCCCCGGCTGGACAGTTGATCAAGAAAGGGGGTCATCAGGAACTTCTTTTCGGTCAAAGCTGTCCCAATATCCTGCCCCTTGCCGCAGACATCAACCTGTTTGCATCCCAGAGACTCCTCGACGATAACAACGACGTTGAGTTTGCCAAGTCCTTCCGGATCTGCAGGAAAACCGCGTTCAATTTGTGCAGGCTCTGATGAGGTAAATCGGCCGCCCTCCGCTGCGAGTTGTCTTTTGAGCAACTCAAACATCTCTCCGGAATTCTCGGTTCGATAAAATTGGTTATAATCAAGTTGATTGGTACGAAAAGCCTGGAAAAAGCTGCTGAGCCCGTTGGCTGTAAGTTCGTTGCTGACCCTGTTGGTAAAGCGCGTAAGAGTATGGGTAGAAAATACCGGGATTACCAGGGCAAGAAGCAACATATGCAGGCAAAAGAGTGGCAATCGCTGCCGCAAATGTGTTGAAACTCGCATGCTCTTGTCGATTTTCGACCATATAAAGAGCAACAGCATACTGCTGGCCGTGGCCATGAAGAACAGCACACGACCAACCGGATAAGACTCCCAGATGTTGATAAATACCTCATGGGGATACAGGAGATAATCGACTGCAACCAGAGTGAACCGGGCATCAAATTCCTGAAAAAAGAAGAACTGGACTGCACAGAGATAGAGCATGCCAAAGAACAGAAGCCACAGGAGCACGGCCATAAAGATCCGGCCGGCTTTGGAGTTATACATCCGTTGTGGTAGTAAAAGGAATACAAAGGTACAGGGGGCCAGCAGGTACAGGGCTTCAATCAGGTCATCGACTGTGCCGAGGAAAAGGATGGAAGGATACTGGAGTAGGGGGACATGCGCTGTTGGTCCAAAAAAAGAGAGTAGGACAATCCGCAGAAGCAGGGATATGCCAATGTAACCAACTCCGAGACAATATAGAGGAAAATATCGGCTGTTGGCAAAGAATCTGCGGTTCAGGTCGTCGGAAGATTTCGCATTAGCAGCAGCAGTTGCGCTGCTTTGCGGGGTAACTTCCGACTGACCAGCTGAGCTCTGTGATTCCATAACAATACACGTTCAACCAGGTAAGGATTAATCAGACAATGGATGCAGCGTACAGTATCATTATGAAGAAATGATGAAGAGGAGAATAGAATTGATGTGCTGTAAATACAAAAGCCCCTGTCCGGAGATCCGGAAAGGGGCTTTGTTGCGTACTCGTTAATTAATTTGCAGGCAAATTAATCTTCCTCAAGGGCTTTGAACCGGCCTTTGAGGAACTTCCAGGCCTTGTCAACATCCTTTTGCGAGGCTGCCATCAACTCGTCGCAGTGCTCGGGGTTAGACATCTTAAGCATCCGGTAACGGTTTTCGTTCAAGGCATAATCCGCGAACGTGATAGTCGGC